>JBGTNO010000380.1:0-8042 GCA_041743065.1 Chthoniobacterales bacterium | reverse complement strand
TATCAACCCGGCTTCTGGCTGGTTACCTAGTCGTCTGCGCGCATGTTTTCACGCCCAGCGCGCGATCGCAAACCACGGCCACGGCCGCGGCCGGTGCGTCCGCCACCCCGGCGGCTTCCCAAGAGGAACCGGTCTGGGTAGGCGCGGACGACGCCGTGCTCCTCGCCGCCCAGGCCGCCCAGGCCGAGTCGGATCAGGCCTTCATCACCGATCCGGAAGCGGAGGACACCACCCTCCCGGCACCCGCCGTGGAGGCGCCACCTTCGCTTTTGGGTCGAAAGCCCGCGCCGGACGAGGCGGCGGGAACGACGGAATTTGATCTCTCCGAACCGGAACCGATCGTTCCTCCCGACGCACCCGAGCGGGCCAGCGGCACCTTGGTGCAGGATCAAGGTCTCGCCCAGGTGAACCCCGCCTATCTTACGACGGGGGTGACAGGCTTCGACGAGGTGACGGGCTACTCCACCCAGAACCGCCGTTTTAGACTCACACCCCATGTCTCTCTCGGCCTGCGCTACGACAGCAATATTTTTGTCGATGACAACAATCAAACCGGCGATTTCATCCTCACCCTCGCTCCCGGAATCAGTCTGCAATATGGCGGCAGCGGGAGCACTCTAGAACTCTTCGCGGACTACACGGCCGGGATCAATTTCTTCGGCGACGAAAGCTCACTCAACGGCATCGACCACTTTTTTCGCCTGGGCCTGACTTACCGTCTCAACAAGCTGACCATCGGATTTCGCGTCGGACTTGAATTTATCAACGGAGCGGACGTCGAGGCGGGCGATCGGGTTAAGCGGACCAACTATTATGCGGGCTTCACCACGCAATACCGCGTGAGCGAAAAGACCTCTGTCGAATTCAATGGCGATCACAGCATTTCCGATTACAACGCGTTGCTCGATTCCCAGGAGACCCGTCTGCAGGTATTTCTGGACTACCAGATCCTGCCCAAAATCCGCGTGGGCGCAGGCGGCACGTTTGGCTTATTGGAAATCGATGGCAGCCCCCGCCAGACCTATGAGCAGGCGCTGGTCCGTGCCACTTATCAGATCAGCGGCCGAGTCTCCATCAATGCCAATGGGGGACTGGAGTTCCGTCAGTTCGGCGGCGAACGCGGTGATTCCGTCCTGCCAGTGTTCGGAGCGGGCTTGGCGTGGACGCCCTTTGACGGCACCTCCATCACTCTGGATGGAAGGCGCCGAATCTATGGTTCCGCCTCGCTCAGCCGGCAGGACTATGTAGCCACGGGCGCCAACCTGACCATCCGCCAGCGGTTCCTGACCAACTTTTCGGCCAGCCTCAGCTTGGGTTACGAGAATGCCAGTTACTTCGAGACGGTCGAGGGTGTGCGGGCCAGTCGTGAGGATAATTATTTTTACATCCGTCCCGGACTCCAATGGCAGATTCGGGAAAAGTGGACCCTGGGCCTCTTCTACACCTTCAGCCAAAACCGGTCCAGCGGTCGTGGAGCGAACTCGTTTTCGCGCGACCAAATTGGACTGCAGACGAGCATTTCGTTCTAGCGTCAGCGGGTTGCCCGCGAGCGCAATTGCCTCCAAGCTAATTTATGTGCCGTCTTGTTAAGCCCGTCCTCTTTCTCATCCTCGCGCTGAACTGCCTGCCCGCTTCCGGGCAGCTGGAAAGCGCGCCCCCTGGCCCCTCCCGCGCCGCCGATGCCAGTTACCGCCTGTCTCCCCGCGATATTATCATTGTCAAAGTCTATCGTGAAGAGGACCTGACCACTGAAGCGCGAATCGATAAGAACGGAACCATCACCTTTCCCTTAATTGGTAACATTCGATTAATCGGCCTGACTCCGCAGGAGGCTGCGCAAAAGATCGCGCAGGCCCTGAAGGGAGATTATCTGATCGATCCCCAAGTCTCGGTCGGGGTCGCTGAGTATTCCGTCCGCCGGATTACCATCCTGGGCCAGGTTGCCCGCCCTGGCACCTTCGAGATGCCGGACGATTCATCGGTCAACCTGCTGGAAGCCATCGGCATGGCCGGAGGCTTCACTCGGATCGCGCGTCCCAATCATATCACGCTCAAGCGAACGGTCGATGGCAAGGAGAGGACTTACAAACTCGATGCCAAAAGCATGGCCAAAGACGCCTCCACGGAGCCCTTTGAGATTTTCCCGGGCGACACCATTACCGTGGCGGAAAGCCTTTTCTAGAGGCCCGTCCGCTTCCCTGCATCGCCGAGACCACTATGCGCATGGCCCCATCTTTGCCGCCCCAATCTACCGCCCCCCTGCCCGAACCCGCCTCTGCTTTTGACTGGAAACAGATTTTCCATGTCCTGCTCGAGCGGAAATGGCTCATCATCCTGTGCATCATACTCGCGCTGGCGGGTGGCATCTATTACGCGATGGACGCGGAGGAACGCTATGCGGCTTTCGCGGTGATCCAAGTGGACCTCCAGGCGGACCGCATCATGGAAATCGAGGAGGTGAAATCGCCCGATCTCAGTTCGGAACAGGTGATTAACACCATGATTCAGACGATGACCAGTGGCGCCGCGCGTCGGCGGATCGTGGCCAAATACAAGCTGGTCGAGAATCCCGATTTTTTTCCGCCGCAGGCGGATCCTTATAACGAAGGCGATGCGGTCCAGTTGCTCGGAGAATCCATCTCGGTCAATCTTCGGGGCGAGACTCGTCTGATCGATATCACCGCCAGGCATGCCAATCCGAAGATCGCCGTCTTGATTGCCGACGCCCTGGTCGAGGATTTTATCGAAAATAGCTTCCGCCAGCGGGCGGACGCGGCGGCCGAGGCCACTAAGTTCCTCGAGAAGGAAGCGAAGCGTCTCCAGGCCGATCTCACCGCTTCCGAGCAGGCCGTCTATGATTTCCGGAAAGACAACGACGCCATGTCGCTGGAGGAAAGGCAGGATATCGTTTCCCGGCAGCTGATGGACGCCAACGCCAAACTGACGAATGCGAGAAACGATCGGCTCACCTTGGGAGCCGACAAGGAAAAGGCCAAGAAATTGGCGGGTTTTCCCGATGAGCTGGTTCAACTGCCGAGCATCGCCGAATCGCCGCGCGTCATCAATCTCAGAAGCGCCCTTGCCGCCAAGGAGAGCGAGGTTCAGGTCCTCTCCACCCGCTACGGCCGAAAGCATCCCGAAATGATCACCGCGAAATCCGGCCTGGAAAATCTTCGCCAGGAATACTCCCAAGCCGTCCTAGAAGCCGCCAGCCAGCTTGACGATCGCTTCGAGAGTGCCCGGCAGCTCGAGAACGAGTTCAGCCAGGCGCTGAAGGATCAGGAGGAGAAGCAACTCGCGATCAACGAACTCACCATCAAATACAACATCCTCACCCGGGAACTCGAAGCCGATCGCGCGCTTTACGAATCGGTCATCGCCCGGATGCGTGAAGTGGGTCTGACCAAAGATATCGGAAAATCTCCCATCCACATTGTGGAATCCGCCTGGGCCACCAGCTCACCCGTCGAGCCCGACCGGAAAAAGATCATTATGGCCAGCGCCATGGCGGGCATCGTCGCCGGCGTCGGCCTGGCCCTCGGTCTGGCCATGCTCGACAGCTCGTTCAAAACGGTCGATCAGACCGAGTCCGTGCTGAATCTCCCCGTTTTCTGCGCGATCCCTCAGACCGGCCGAAAGACGAAGCTGAAAGAGGCCGGTCTCGCCATGCTGCACCAGCCTAATGGCATTGTCGCCGAATCCATCCGCTCCCTGCGCGCCTCGCTGGGCTTGCTCGGCAAGGCGGAAGATCGGCGCACGTTCCTGTTCACCAGCGCCCTGAGTGGCGAGGGAAAAAGTTTCAGCGCCGCAAACTACGCCATCTCCCTCGCCCAACAAGGGCTCTCCACTTTGCTGGTGGATGCCGACCTGCGGCGTCCCACCCTTTCCAATATCTTTTTTGGCGATGAAGGCCGCAAGGGTCTCACCGAAATCCTGATTGGCCGCGGCACGCTCGATCTCGCCCAGAAGACCCGCGTGCCCAATCTCAGCATCATCAGCGCGGGCGGACTCTCGCCCAATCCCGCCGAACTCCTTTCCGGCTCTGGCTTTCCGAATGTTCTCGAGGAGGCGGTGAAACGCTATGACCGGATTGTGATCGATTCCGCGCCGCTCATTCCGGTGAGCGACACGCTGCTGCTGGCGCCGCACGTGCAATCCATCTGCCTGGTCGTGCGCGCGGCCAGCACTTCGCGACGGGTCGTCTTGCGGGCCTGCCGCGCCCTGAAAGACATCGCGTGCAAGCCCGCTGGCGTCATTTTTAACTGCGTCCCCCAAAGCTCCCACGGCTTCTATTATTCCTATACGCCCAAGACCAGCTACGGGCGGGAGGGAATCTACTCCCCCAGCCCGAGCGAGTCGGAAGCCTGACCCGCGCCCGCTGGACGGGTGGGCCGCCGGAGCGCCCAGACGCATCCGATCACCGTCAGCGCGTAAAGCTGCAGCGACGGAATCTGGAGCGGGAAATCGATCAGCGCGTGCAACCCGACTCCGCCGAGCGCCAGCAGCGCTCCACCCGCCAGACCGGACAGTGCCCGCTCCTCCCGATCCGAAGAACGGCGCACGCGGCATAGGATGAGCAGGCAGCGCACGATGGCGCCTCCCATGATCACGCTCCAAAGACCGGCTCCCAGCCAGCCGAACTCGATCGCGGTTTGGAGGTAATCCATGTGCAGTTCCCGCCAGATACCGGCCAGCCGGTCGCCCTGACTGAGGGTATAGTGCGGAAAAACTGGCTGAAAGGTGCCGGGGCCGAATCCAAACCACCCGGCCTCCTCCGCCATCTGGAGACCGACCTCGTAGGCGCCGATCCGCCGCTCATTGCTCCAGCCTGGAGCGAGCATCTGTTTCCAGCGCCGTTCCGCCATATCCCAACCGACAAAATAGACCGCACCGGCCAGCAGCGCCGCCGCGAGAATGCCCCCCGGCAAAGCCAGGTTCCAGCGAATTGAGCTTCGGCATCGCCACCACACCGGAAGCCGCCATGCCGCGGCGGCGATGAGGAGAAAGGCCAGGATGCCCTGGGCCGCCTTCGAGGCGTTTACCAGCCCCCCCGCGACCATCACGGGCAAAATGAGGACCCACCAGAACCGTATCCACCATTTGCCGCCCCGTTCATATACCAGCACGATCATGCCCAAAGTCGTTCCGACGACGATATTGATGAAAGCGCCCGCGTTCGGGTGGTAGCGATAGGTCGCAAATTCAAACCGAGGGTGCTCCCAGAGCCAGGTCGGCCAGCCGGTGGCGCGATGATAGAGCCCAAAAGAAATCAGCACCAGGCCGGCTAGACAGAGACCGCCCCAGATCCGCCGAAGCCAGCGCGGATCGCTCGCGGTATCGCAGACGAAAAGAACTGTCCCCAGCAGCGCGCTGATCAGGCTCATCGCGCGCAGAGAGAGAATCGCTTCCACCGTTCCAGGAGCCCACGGCGCCGGCGGCTTCACGGGGATGAAAATGTGCTGAATCCCGTCGTAGGCAAATTGCGGATTGAGCGTCATCCCCCAGCCCAGCACCAGAATCCCCAGACAGGATGCCATCAGCAGTTTCGGGATTCGCGGCAGCGTCCAGCGAAGCGTCAGACCGATCACCCACAGCGCCAGCACCACCCCAAGCAGCAGGATCAGCCTTTCCCGAGCCCAGTCGCGCACGGCGCCATAGGCGAGCGGCGCGTAAAAAAGCACGCCGATAAACATCCAGCGCGGCAGTTCCGAAAAAGCGCGGGCGGCGGATCCAAACATCATGACCGCCAGCCGCGAACTGGTTCTGTGTTCACGCCGGTCGCCCTCCACCTGGCAATTTTCGTTTCATATCCGGAGGATTCGGGAAGGGCGCGGTATCGGCCCCGCGCGCTTTCCTGGAAACTTGGGCGACAAGTATCGCCGTGCCAAGCGAAACTTCCGCCACCGCCTGGCGTAACCTCCACTTGCCAAGCGCGCGCCCGCGGCACAGGCTCCGGCGATGCGGTTGACTAATCTCACTCGGCGCACAGAGATTGGCGCCAATTCCTATTTGCTCGAAGCCGCCGGCCGCCAGGTTCTGCTCGATGCCGGCATGCACCCCAAGGCGGAGGGCGACGAAGCCACCCCGGCTTTTCATTTGCTCCCTGGAAAGCTCGACGCCATTCTCCTTTCTCACGCTCATCAGGACCACCTCGGGAGCCTTCCCCTCGCCATGCGGCGGGGCGACGCGCCGGTTTTCATGACCGAGGCCACCCAGCTTCTCTCCGATGTGATGCTGCACAACTCGGTCAACATCATGACGCGGATTCGAGAGTCGAAAGGCATCCCGAACTATCCGCTTTTCACCCATCGGGAGGTGGAGAAAGGCTTCCGCCGCTGGGAGCCGCGGGCCTTGCGCCGACCTTTCGGGCTGAACGGTGACGATGAGGTGAGCTTCGAATTTTTCGATGCCGGGCATATCCTCGGTTCGGTGGGAACCATGATCCGGGCCGAGGGCCGCTCCCTTTTCTACACCGGCGATGTGAATCTGGAAGATCAGACGGTTTCGCGCGCGGCCGATTTTCCCGAGTCCGGCGTGGATGTCCTCATCATGGAAACCACGCGCGGGGACTCGCCGACCGCGCCCGGATACACGCGGGAATCCGAAGCCGATCGGCTGATCGGGGCCATCAATGAAGCGTTTGAGCGCGGCGGCTGCGCCATCGTGCCGCTGTTTGCCCTCGGCAAGACTCAGGAAATGCTGGTGCTCTTTCATCTCATGAAGCGAGCGGGCCGGCTGCCGGCGGTGCCCGTTTACATTGGCGGCCTGAGCACCAAGCTGACCGAGATTCACGACCGGCTGGCCGGCCGCTCCCGCCGTCAGCACGAGGATCTGCAGATCCTCGACGCCATCGCCCCCTTCGTTTTGGCCGGGAAATCTCTGGGGGAGACGGTGGTGAAACCGCGCCGGATTTACGCCATGTCGAGCGGCATGATGACCGAAAAAACCGGCTCGAACGTGCTGGCGCGCGCCATTCTCGACCAGCCGCGGCATTCCATTCTGTTCGTGGGCTACTCCGATCCCGCCTCGCCCGCGGGCATCCTGCGAGCGACCGCCCCCGGCACCGAAGTGGTGCTCGACGGCGATTATCCGCCCAAGAAACTCCATTGCGAAGTGGCCGCCTTCACCTTCAGCGCGCACGCCACGCGTGAAAGTCTCCGCGGTTACGCAAACCGCCTGAAGCCGAAAAAGATCGTGCTGGTGCACGGAGACCCGCCGGCGGTGGACTGGTTCAAGGGCGTCCTCTCGCAGGATTTGCCTGGGACCGAAATCGTGGTGCCGCCGCCCGGCGTGGCCCTGGAAATTTGACTCCGCGATCCGGAAGCTAGAAAATTTCCGCGTCGTCCGGAAACCCCGAATCCTGGCGGATCGATTCCAGCCGCCGCCGCATGCGCCGGGGCGAAGTCGGATGATCGATCAACCGAGCCGCCGCCGCCGCCGCCAAAGATAACGTGCACACTACCCCCACCGAAAGTGCCGAAATGATTGACGCCTTCTGGGCTTTCTCCCGCATTTTGCCCGCGATCAAAAGTCCGACCCCAAAGCCCAGGGCGGTCTGAGCAAGAGCGACAATTCCAGCGACGGGCAGCGTTTCGTTATTTTGGGACAAAGGCATCTTATCTTCTCAACCGTGGGGATGGGTCTTACAAAAATAAACTCGAAACCAAACTTCAAGCCAATTACGGCTCTACTTTTAGCAGCTTCCGAGCCAGCGATTACAACTCTCCTTCCTCGTGGAAAATCCTATCTATGCCCTGATCCTGGCCGGCGGCAGCGGCGAACGTTTCTGGCCGCTGAGTCGTCGTCATCGTCCCAAGCAACTGCTCGCGCTTTTCTCGGAGAAGACCCTGCTCGAAAACACACTCGATCGTCTGGCCGGACTGGTTCCTCTGGAGCGCATCCTTATTCTGACAAATCGCGATCAGGAAGCCATGACGCGGGAGACACTGCCGCACCTGCCCGCCGAGAACATCGTGGCCGAACCGGCCAAGCGCGACACCGCGGCCGCCATCGCGCTCGGCGCGGGGTGGATCGCCGCGCGC
>JBGTNO010000379.1:0-5368 GCA_041743065.1 Chthoniobacterales bacterium | reverse complement strand
TTCATCGGGCGCCACCTGCTGCCCTCGCGCGAGTCGCTGGCCGCCCTCGTCTCCAGCATCTCCACGCGTGACTACACCGCCATCTTCGACATCGCCGCGGGCTCGCCCGTGCACGGCCGTCCGCTCGGCGGGACCGACCTGCACAAGATCGCCTCCCTCCGCGTGCAGCGCATCATCCGGGCCGGAGAAACCATCGACCGTCCCCGCGCCGACACCGTCCTCCAGACCGGCGACTCCCTCATCATCGGCGGCAACGTCAACGCCCTCGTCGAGCTCGAGGCGCTCGGCGGCTGGCAGCCTCGCGAGCAGAAAGGCGTCACCGGCCCGCGCGCCGAGGAAACGCTCATCGTCGAAGCCGTCGTGACCAACCAATCCCATCTCACCGGTCGCACCGTCGGCGAGAGCCGCCTCTGGGAAAAATATCACGCCCTCGTCCTGGCCATCCATCGCCACGGCGAAAACATCACCCAGAATATCCGGGACGTCAGGCTGCAATTTGGCGACACCATCCTCCTACGCCTGACGCCCCCGGCCATGGCCCAGATTCGCTCCGGCAACGATTTGCTCGTCCTCTCCGACACCGCCCTGCCCGAGGCCCGCCGCCGCACCCGGCCAATCGTCCTCGGCGTGCTCGGCGCCGTCATCATCCTGGCCACCTTCAACGTCTATCCCATCTCCGTGCTCGCGCTGACGGGTGTCGTGGTGCTCGTGCTGACCCGCGCGCTGCAAATGCGCGAAGTGTACGACGCGGTGGACTGGCGCATCGTGACCATGATTGTGGGCATGATCGCCCTCGGCACCGCCATGGAAAAAACCGGCGCCTCCGCCGCCATCGCCGGAGGCATCGTCCATCAGTTTGGCCAGACCTCCCCCGTGCTCGTGCTGGCCAGTTTTTACCTCGTCGCCACCGTGCTCACCGAGCTCATCTCGAACAACGCCGTCGCCATTCTCATGACCCCCATCGCCATGCAGACCGCCACGACCCTGCATTTGAATCCGATTCCGTTTCTGGTCGCGATCATGTTTGCCGCCTCCGCCAGCTTCGCCACCCCGATCGGCTACCAGACCAACACCTTCGTCTATGGCGCCGGCGGCTACCGTTTCCAAGATTTTCTCAAAGTGGGCGTCCCGCTCAACGCCATCTTCCTCTGCACCTCCACCCTGCTCATCCCGCTGATCTTTCCTTTAAAGTAGCAACCCACCGGCCCCCCACCCTTACAACGTAAGACAGATTTTCAATCTGTCCGGCGGGGCGCTCCCCGCAGCCCGGCACCCCCACCGACCCGCCACCTCCCGGCGTTCGCCCGACAGATTACAAATCTGTCTTACGTTCGCCCCCTCAGCTGTCCAGCCGGAAGACATAACCCTCGCCGCGCACCGTGGACAGCCAACCGCTGTGTTTGCCCAGCTTCGTGCGCAGCCGACGCAGATGCGTATCGACCGTCCGCGTGTCGAAAAAGCGCTCGTAGCCCCACACCTCCGTCAGCAGATTCTCGCGCGACAAAATCTGCCCATGCCGCTCCGCCAGCACCCAGAGGAGCCGGAACTCCGTGCGCGTCAACTGCAAAACCTCCCCGCCCATCTCCGCCCGCATCGAGCGGCTCTCCAGCCAGAGATCGCCCAGGCGCAGTTCCGCGCTGCTGTCCTTCGACGTCCGGCGCAGCAGCGCTTCCACCCGAAGCTGCAGCTCGCGCGGATGGAACGGCTTGGTCAAATAGTCATCCGCCCCCGCCTCGAGTCCGCTCACCCGGTTCTCCGCCTCCCCGAGCGCGGTCAGGATGATCATCGGTAAAGCACTTGTCGCCTTGTTCCGCCGGATCTCCCGGCAGAATTCCAGCCCGCTCATGCCCGGCAGCATCACATCCACCACCGCGACATCGGCCACATTCCCGCCGAGCCAGGTCAGCGCTTCGTCCGCCGTCCCGCAGATCTGAATCTGAAAACCGGCCTTCTTCAAATTGTAGCCGATCAGCCGCGCCATATCGGCCTCGTCCTCCAGCACCAGGATGCGGGCGGCGAGAGGCGGCGATGATTTCAAGGCGGGCATGCTTATTAACTGGAAGCGAGAGCGATCGCCGGATGATCGTGCAGACGACTCGTGTCGGTTAAGCGCCGTCCGAGTGACAAAAAGGTGACACTTGCGCCCAGGCGACGTCTCTTCAACCGGTCGCGATTAGACGCAGGTCGCATTTCGCACCTCCCTCGCTGGCGCGCGCTCCGCCTGGCAGCCGTAGCGCAGGATGCAGCGGATGGCGCTCAGACCGTCCCGCCAGCCGATCTTCTTCCCTTCGGCATAGGTGCGGCCGTGGTAGGAAATGGAGACCTCGTAGATCCGCACGCCGAGCCGGGCGACTTTGGCGGTGATCTCCGGCTCGAAGCCGAAGCGGTCTTCCTCGATTTCGATTTGCTGAATGACTTCCCGTCGGAAGGCTTTGTAGCAGGTCTCCATGTCGCTCAGGTTAAGATTGGTGAAAATATTGGAGAGGAGAGTGAGAAAGCGGTTGCCGGCGTAGTGCCAGAAATAGAGCACCCGGTGAGCGCCCGATCCGGCGAAACGCGAGCCGAAGACCACTTCCGCCCGACCGGCCAGAATGGGTGCCAGTAATGCCCCGTAATCAGCGGGATCATACTCCAGATCGGCATCCTGAATGAGGACCACCTCGCTCCCGCACTGTGCGAAGCCCGTGCGCAGGGCCGCTCCCTTGCCCTGATTTCTGGCATGGCGCACCAGCTTCACCCGAGGATCGGAGGCCGAATCCTGAAGGGCTTCCCAGCTTCCGTCGGTCGATCCGTCATCAATCATGAGCAATTCCGCCACCTGGGGCTGCTTCAACACCGCAGCGGCGGCCCTGCCCAGGGTGGCCGCCTCATTATAGATCGGCATGACGACACTCAGACAGGGCAGGGATGGTTTTGGCTCCGATGATGACAGCGCGGGATTCACTGCGATCCATCTAGTCGCTCCAGACAGAGCGAGGCAAAGGGCGCGAATGTGACAAGAATGTCACCTGACGCGACTGGCGCCATGCCGCCACAAATGAACTCATGTCCGCCCTTCTCGCGAAACTGCTCGAAACCACCTGAAACCGCCTGGCAAAACTCCGATTGGTCCCCGTAGACCGGCGAATCCTGATTCGCGCAGCCACTCCCGTGAAACCTGCTCTGCTTGATCCTCAATCTGCTCCCAGTCTCCCGCCACCTGTGGAACCGAAGCCCGCACGACTGAACCGTGGGGTCCTTTGGACTTCGCTCTTTATCTTCGCTTCTCTTCTGTTTGTCGGCTTGGACAGCTCGATGCGGATGGGATCGATTGTTACGGCTACCAACAACGCACTCACCTCTCCGCTCCCCGAACTATCGGAAGATTCACCGACGGGCTATGAAGGAGGCCTGCGCCGGGTGATCCTGCCGCCGATGGGTTCGGATGGCTACCAGTGGATCATGCACACGCAGGAACTCCTGCAGCAAGGCGGCTGGCGCATTCGCTATACCTATCAAGACAATGCGCCCGTCGGGCGGGAAATGCATTGGAGCCACTCTTTCATCTGGTGGCTGCTGCTCACCGGAAAGTTTCACTCCGTAATTACTGGCTGGCCGCTGGCTGCGTCGGTGGAAGCGGTGGCGCCCTACGCGAACACGATCTTGCTCGGATTGTTCCTGCTGGCCAGTCCGTGGCCGATCTACCGGCGCCTCGGAGCGGCTCCTGCCTGCGCCTATGTGGTTTCGCTGGTCGTGGTGCGACTGTTCTACGAATTCTTCATGGTCGGCTACCCTGATCATCACGGCATAGTCAATGTCGCCTGCTTTTGGAGCGCCTTGTTTCTCGCGCTCGGAGGAGGCGGTTGGGTCGCCCTGAGTGGCAGCAGCAGGGCGTTTCCCGCAGCCTCGACCCGGCAGCGGGCAAAGCGTTACTTCATGTCGTCGGGAATCGCCGGGGGCACTGCGCTCTGGGTCAGCGCAGCGACCGTGCTACCCCTCTTTGTGGGACTCGGGCTGGCGGGGTGCGCCTCGCTTTTACTGGTCCCGCGCAGACGTTCCGAAGAGGACGATCTTGTGGAGTTTCATCCCGATCTCTGGCGGATCTGGGGTCTCTCGGGGGCGCTTACTTCGCTTGGATTCTACGCCCTAGAGTATTTTCCCAGTCACATGGGGATGCGTCTCGAGGTCAATCATCCACTCTATGCCCTCGCCCTGATGGCCGCAGGAGAAATGCTGGCAAGAATGGGGCGGTGGCGAGCTTTTGGAGTGCGACCGTGGCAGGGACGATCGGGCTTTCTCGTCGTGCCCATCTGTCTGGCTGGCCTGCTGGCGTTGCCCTTGCTGATCAAACTCGATCCTGAGCGTTTCTTCGTGGTGTCCGACCCCTTCCTTTGGAAGCTGCACAGTGAGCACATCCTCGAGTTCAAAAGCCTCATTGATCGCCTGGCCGGGCAGGGCCCCGCAGCTGCGCTTTCGGTGGTAAGCGTGATCCTGCTCGTCGGGGTCTTCATCCTGGATTTTCTGCGTCGGCGGGAAGTAAACCGGGTGTGGAAGACATCGCTCTTGCTGCTCTTCCTTCCCGGGCTGATTTTTACGGCGCTCGGTTTCTGGCAGGTTCGATGGCTGGGCATTGCCTACGGAGTCTGGATTGCCGCACTGCCGGTCTGGCTCGCGGGTGCGCTGGCGCTCTCGCGGAAGCGGCCTTTTCCAGTCTGGCAACGGGCGGTCCTGGCGCTGTTTTTTCTCGGTTTGCTCGTCCAGTTTCCGCGATTGGTCTTGGCAACTTTCGTCGAGACCGGCGGCAAGTCGGAAATGATCGCGCCCAGCGAGGCCTACCAGATGGCCGTGCGCGAACTGGCCTACCATATGAAGCGCCATCACCAGGGCGACGGCGATGTCACAGTCCTGAGCGGTCCGACGACCACCAACTGGATGATGTATTATGGCGGAATGAAGGGACTGGGCACGCTCTACTGGGAAAATCTTTCCGGATTAAAGGCGGCGGCGGGCATTTACGCGGCGCCCACCGCCGCGACGGCGCTCGAGCAGATAAAGGCCAAAAGCGTCACGGACATCGCGCTTTTCTCGATCGATGCTTTCTCCTCCGAGTACGCCGAGCTGTGGCGCAACCTTCCGGAAGGGTCCAAGCCGCAGAACACCTTTTCAGAGGCCGTGCTGAACGGAAAACTGCCAAATTGGCTCACGCCGCTGAATTTCCGGATGCCCCGCCACTTCAGCAAGGAATGGATTGCGCTCGCGGAGGTGCATCCCGATCAGTCCGAGGCCGACGCCCATCTGGCGCGGGCTCGCTGGGAGGGCTCCCGGGGCAAGTTCGCCGCAGCCATCGAGCAGTTCCGTCAAACCGTCGAGGCCGATCCGGGGGCGAAGG
>JBGTNO010000378.1:0-9458 GCA_041743065.1 Chthoniobacterales bacterium | reverse complement strand
CACGAGGCGGGCGCGCAGGCCGTGCGGACCGTGGCGGAAGCCTGCGCCGAGGCCGGGGTGGAGTTTCTGACGCTCTACGCGTTCTCCTTCGAAAACTGGAAACGCCCTCCCGCGGAAGTCGCCGCGCTGATGCGGTTGCTGGAACATTTCCTGACGACCAAGGCCGACGAGCTGCACGAGAAAAACATCCGCCTGCAGGCCATCGGCCGTCTGCACGACCTGCCCGAGCACACCGAGAAAGCCCTGCATCGGGTGATCGAGCGCACGGCGGGCAACGACGGCCTCACCATTATCTTCGCGCTCAGCTACTCGGCCCGCCTGGAGATCATCGACGGCATCAAGAGCGTCCTCGCCGCCATCGAGGCCGGCCACATCGACCGCGCCATGCTGGACCCGGAAATGTTCAGCCAGCATCTCTATACCCGGTATTATCCCGATCCCGATTTACTCATCCGAACATCCGGTGAAATGCGTATCTCGAATTTTCTGCTCTGGCAGATTAGTTATTCCGAAATGTACCTCACTCGCAAACTCTGGCCCGACTTCGGCCGCGAAGATCTCCACGAGGCTTTGCGCGATTTCTCCGCGCGCGAACGTCGGTTCGGTGCTATTTAACGCATGCCCAAGAGTCAGATCATTCTCATCGTGGATCCGGAAACGGATTTCCTGGAGTGGTGTGCCCAGCAGTTGCAGACGTCCACGACCACGGTCCTGACGGCAACGAAGGCCGACGACGCGCTCGCGCTTTTCCAGGCGCAGAACGTCGATCTGCTCATCACCGAGACCCATCTGGTGCCCTTCAGCGGCCTCGAACTGCTCAGCCGCGCCAGCCAGCACGATCCGAATGCGCTAGTCATCCTGAACACCGCCTTCGGGACGACGCAGACCGTGATCGAGTCGATGAAGCTCGGAGCGTTCGACTTCGTGCGGAAGGAGCAACTGCCGTTCAATCTCAAGCCGGTGGTCGATGCGGCGCTTAATCAGCGGGCGGAAGTGCGGGCCGCCACCACCTTCAAGCCCCAGCTCACCGTCGAGCAGTATCAGGACAGCATCGTCGGCAAATCGCCCGCCATTCAGCAGGTCTTCAAAATGATCGGCCGGGTCTCGCACAGCGACGCGCCCGTCATGATCACCGGCGAAAGCGGCTCCGGCAAGGAGCTGGTCGCGCGGGCCATTCATCACTACAGCCAGCGGAGCACGCGCGATTTCCTGGCCATCAATTGCGCGGCCATCCCCGAGCAGTTGCTCGAGAGCGAGATATTCGGTCACGAGAAAGGCGCTTTCACCGGCGCGGTGGCGCAGCGCGTCGGGCGCTTCGAGCAGGCCGATGGCGGCACCCTCTTTCTCGATGAGATTGGCGACATGCCGATGGCCCTGCAGGGCAAAATTCTCCGCGTGCTGCAGGAGGGCGAGTTTTCGCGCGTCGGCGGCAACGAAACCCTGAAATGCGACGTCCGCATCATCGCCGCGACCAACCGCTCGCTCGAGACCGAGGTCGATGCCAAGCGATTCCGCGAGGATCTTTTCTACCGGTTGAACGTCGTCCGCGTCCAGCTCCCGCCCCTGCGCCAGCGGGTGGAGGACATCCGTTTGCTCGCCGAATATTTTATCACCCGGGTCGCCACCCGCCAGCACGTCCCCAAGCCGCGGCTCTCGGAGGAGGCCATCCAGGCGCTCGAGGCCTACAAATGGCCGGGCAACGTCCGCGAGCTGGAAAACACCATCCAGCGCGCCTCCGTCCTCGCCACCTCCGACTTGCTGCTTCCCAAGGATCTGCCGCTCGGGACGCCCCCGCCCGAGCTCGAACCTCCGGCCGAGCCCGGCGAATCCTCCCGGATGCAAATGACCACCGAGAAAGCCATCGAGACCCTGCTCCAAGCGGCCCAAGCCATTCCAGAAACGCAGCTTCTGCCCTGGCTGGAACGCGAGTTCACCCTCCACGCCATGAAGGCCAAGCGCGGCAATCAGGTCCAGGCGGCGAAGCTGCTCGGCATCACCCGCGCCACGCTGCGCAAGCGGATCGAGCGGTTCGGCATCACCCGCGAGCTGAGCATGGTCTAGGCGGTGGCGACCTTCCTCTGGAACGGTGAGGCGTTCACGCCCGAGACGCGCGTCGCGCTGGCCGACCGCGGGTTTCGCTATGGCATGATGGTGTTCGAAACGATCGCGGCGCGCGAGGGTCGGCTGATTTTTCTGGAAGAACATCTGGCGCGCCTGCGGGCGGCCTGCGCGACGACCGGACTGAGCTTTCCCGAAGCAGCCGGGGCCGCTCTGCCAGACCTGCCAGACCTACCGGATCGGGGCATCGCGCGGATCTACGTGACCGCCGGGCCAGGCGCGATCGATGCGCCCTTCGTGAGTGAAACCTATTTTTCCTGGGAAGCTCGGCTCGACCCGCGACCCGCGTCGTATCGGCTACCCGACCAGACGGAACCGACGCTATCGCCCTGGCCGGGACTGAAGATCGGAAACTATTGGGCCCACGCCCGCACCCTGACGCAGGCGCGAAAATCCGGTTTCGACGAGGCTCTATTGGTCCATCCCGCCGGCGAACTCATCAGCGCCGCGATGGCCAATCTTTTCGCCGTGATCGACGGGGAGCTGACTACGCCCGCGCTCTCCACGGGCGCCCGGGATGGTGTCACGCGCGCGTGGGTCGCGGCCCGGCGGCCCGTTCGCGAGCGCGGTTTTTTCCTGGCGGAACTGACCGCCGCCTCGGAGATCTTCCTGACCAGCAGCGGAATCGGCATCATGCCGGTCAGTCATCTCGGAAGTCGTCCCCTGCCCTCTCAGCACGTCGCCCAGCAGCTCCGGGCTGAATTTGAAATGGGGAGCACAGGCGTCTCGCCCGTGCTTCCCGGCGTCCCTCCGGGGAGGGGTTCCGGCGGGGACGCCGAAACCAACACGCGAGACGCGTGTGCTCCCCAAAACCGGTGACTGCGCTCGACCGCCTTCTGGCCAGTGTCACCGAGACCCCCGGTGTCGCCCAGCGTCTCCGCGACATCCGCAGGGGCTCCGAACCTGTGGAGTTCGATCACGTGCATCCCGCCGGGCAGGGCGTGCTCGCGGCCGCGATCGCGCAGGCGGTGAAACGGCGGCTGTGGATTGTCTGCCCCACCTCGCGGGAGCAGGAACTCCTGCACGCCGAACTCTCGAACTGGCTCCCAGAAGCGCTCTTTTTTCCCGAGCTGGAGCTGCCTTCCTCGCCCGACGCCTCGCCCGACCCTGACACCCTCGCCGAGCGGCTGCACGTGCTCCAGCTCCTGGCCGACGCTCGCAAACGAAGCGTCGTCGTCCTGAGCCAGGGCAGTCTCGCCGAATCCGTTCCCGCGCTCGATCAGCTTAAAAGCACCAGCGTGCGCCTCACGCGCGGCCAGCAGCTCGACCGCGAAAAACTGATCGCGCGGCTGGAAGACGCGGGCTACGAAGCCGCGCCGCAGGTCTCGATGCGGGGACAGTTCGCCGTGCGCGGCGGCATCCTCGACGTCTTTTCGTGGCAGCAGATGCAGCCGGTCCGCATTGAACTGTTCGGCGACGATATCGAATCGATCCGTCAGTTCGATTTCGAGGTGCAAACCTCGGTCGAGCAGCTCAACTCCTGCACCATCCAGCTCGGCGACGCCCAGGCGGGCGAGCAGCGCCTTCACGATTATTTCCGGCCCGGCGATGTGCGGGTCGATATCGGCGCGGAATTTCCGGAGGCCAGCGTCGTCATCCGCGAAGGCGCGTCGGGCGCGGAAGCGATCGAGGATTTCTCCACCGCCTTCCTGCCGCACGGGCTGAGCGATTTCGATCCGGGCGAGCTGGTCATCGCCGAGGCCCGGCAGGAAATGCTCTTCGGTCAGCTCGAAGACTGGCGGGCGCAGGGATGGACCGTCTTCCTGTTCTGCAACAACGAGGGCGAGCTGGAGCGGATGCGCGAGTTTCTGCCGGAGGAATTGCGCGATGATCCGCACCTCGTGCTCGCCACCGGCGGCCTGACGCGCGGCTTCGTGATGGAGGCGGCGCGGGTCGCCGTCGTGTCGGACGCGGAACTGTTCGGCCGCTACCGGCATAATCGCGCCCGCCGTCAATCGCTGCGGCGCGCGCGCGACCTGGCGAATCGCTCGCAGATCGATTTCAGCGAACTGACCGACGGCGATTACGTGGTGCATCTCGAGCACGGCATCGCGCGTTTCGACGGCTTGCGGCGCCTGCCTTCCGGACTCGACGGCAGCGAGCAGGAGGTGCTCGTGCTGGAATTCGAAGCGGATGCCCGGCTGTTCGTGCCGCTGGAGCAGTCGTATCTCGTCTCGCGCTACGTCGGCGTCGGTAAGAAGAATCCCGCCCTCAGCTCGCTCGGGAACGCCCGCTGGTCCAAGGCCAAGCAGGCGGCGGAGAAGGCGGTCTTCGATTACGCCGCGCGGCTGCTGGCCGTGCAGGCCGAGCGCGAAACGCTCGTCGGCCACGCTTTTCCGCCGGACACTCACTGGCAGCAGGAATTCGAGCGCAGCTTTCTCTACCGCGAAACGCCCGATCAGCTCGCCGCCATCGCCGCCACCAAGAGCGACATGGAAGGCGGGCAGCCCATGGATCGGCTCATCTGCGGCGACGTGGGTTTCGGCAAGACGGAGGTCGCGATCCGCGCGGCTTTCAAGGCCGTGATGGGCGGCAAGCAAGTCGCCATGCTCGTGCCGACGACCATACTGGCGCAGCAGCACTATCACCATTTCCGCGAGCGCATGTCGGACTACCCGGTCACCGTGGAAATGCTCAGCCGTTTCAAGAAACCGGCTGAGCAGCGCAAGGTGATCAAGCAACTGGCCGACGGCAGCGTCGATATCGTGATCGGCACGCATCGGCTGATCTCGCAGGATGTGCGGTTCAAAAATCTCGGCCTGGTCGTGATCGATGAGGAGCAGCGTTTCGGCGTGCTGCACAAGGAGAAATTCAAGTCGCTCTTCGCCCTGATCGATGTCCTCACGCTCTCCGCCACGCCGATCCCGCGCACGCTCTATCTCTCGCTGATGGGAGCGAAAGACATGTCCACCCTCGACACGCCGCCGGCCAACCGCCTCGCGGTCGAGACGACGATCTGCGCCTACGATGAGCGCGTCTTCCGCGACGCGATCGAGCGCGAACTCGCGCGACAGGGGCAGGTTTATTTTCTGCATAATCGCGTCCACAGCATCGAGCGGGTGCGCGACCGCGTCGCCGAACTCGTCCCGCACGCCCGGATCGATATCGGCCACGGCCAAATGCGCGAGGACGAACTGGAGGCGGTGATGGACAAATTTGTGCGCGGCGACACCGATGTGCTCGTCTCCACCACCATCATCGAGAGCGGGCTCGATATTCCAAACGCCAACACCATCATCATCGACCGCGCCGACCGTTTCGGGCTGGCCGATCTGTATCAACTGCGCGGGCGCGTCGGGCGTTCGCAGACCAAAGCCTTCGCCTATCTCATGCTGCCGCGCGAGGTGATGACCGTCGGCGAAGCCCGCAAGCGGATCGACGCGATCAAGCAGTATTCATCGCTCGGCGCCGGCTTCAAGATCGCCATGCGCGACCTCGAAATCCGCGGGGCGGGCAACATTCTCGGCACCGCGCAGAGCGGCCATATCATTAGCGTGGGCTTCGATCTTTACTGCCAGCTTTTGCGTCAGGCCGTCGGGCGTTTGAAGGGCGAAAAGGTCCTGCCGCGCGCCGAGGTCGTCTTGCAAATCGACTTCGTCGCGACCAATGAAGCCACCTACCTCCGCGCGCCCGGCGATACCGCTCCCGCCTTTCTCCCGACCACCTACATGCCGGAATCGGAATGGCGCATCCGCGCCTACCGCGAGCTCTCGCAGATCGCCTCGACCGAGCACCTCGACACCATCCGCTCCACCTGGCGAGACCGCTTCGGCGTCCTGCCCGAGCCCGCCGAAAATCTGCTCCGCCTCGCCCGCGTCAAGCTCGCCGCCGCCGCGAAAAAGGTGACGCGTCTCGAAACCCGCGAGGGAAAACTGATGCTGACCCGGAACGGTGATTTCATGCTGATCGGCGGACGTTTCCCGCGCCTGTCGCCCGCCCCGCCCGCGCGCCGGCTCGACGAGATCGCCCACATGCTGGCGCAGCTCTAGCGGGGATTGAGCAGATCGCGCATCTCCGGACGGCCGCGGCTCGCTTCGAAAATCTGATCGCTCAGCAGGTAGCGGAAGACTTCCGGCGGCGCGAGCTCACGGGCCTGGCGGATCAGCTCCGCTGCCTGGGCGAAGTCCTGCTCCCGCGCCGCCAGAGCGGCCGCCGCGAAGATTTTTGGCACATCCATCGTTCCCTCGGCCATCGGTTTTCGCAGTTCCGCGGCAATGGTCGGGTCACCGTTTTCCAGCCGCGCGAGAGCGAGCTTCCCCGCGATAATCGGCTCATCCGACGTGCCTTTGGCGCGGAGAACGGCCCGCTGGAGCGCCTCAACCGCCTTCGAACTTTGCCCCACCTTGCGCAGCGCCTGTCCGTAATAAAAAAACGGATCGGGGTTCAGCGGATCGGCGAGAATCGCTTGCTCATAATAGCGCTCGACCACCTCCGGGCGGGTGCTGACTCTGGCATACGCCTGAGCCAACTCCAGCAGGCTCTCGGGGGCCATTTCTCCGCGGTTGGCCGAGCTATTCAAATGGATCACGCCTTCCGGCGCGTTTTTGCTCAGCAGCAGAATTTTCCCGAGCAGATATTCCGAGAATGGCAGGTCCGGCTTCGCCTCGCGGGCTTGCACCAGGGTATGGCGGGCTTCCGCCAGCTTTCCGGTGGTCAAAAACTCCAGGACGGTGTCGAAGGTCGCCAGATCGGACGGCGCAATGGACGGCCCGGCGCGCGACACCCCTTCGGAAACCGGGAAGTCGCCGGCTAGGGACTCGGCTTCCCTTTGTTTACGCCCCAGCGCATAGGCGCCCAGCAGCAGTCCGCCCACCAGCAATCCGCCCACCAGCAGGAGAGACAGGGCCAGCGTCACGAAACGATCGAGGCGCGCCGAGAGCGGTTCGCGCGATTTGTTTTTCGCGTGTTGAGATCCGGTCCGCGAGGAGCGTCGCCGGCGCTTTGGAGGTGGCGTTTCCACTCCGGCTCTCATAGCGGAGACCTCCCCCCGGGTGCAAGCTTGACCGGTTATGCGGCCGGAGCTTTCCGTCGCGCGCAAATCACTCTACGCTGAATTCGCATGGCCCCTCCCCGCCCCCGGTCGCCGGCACCCGGCATTTTCCCGGTCGCTCGGTCCCCATTTCTCCGGACCGCGGATCGGCCGGTCGTTTCCGTGCGACCGATGCGCGGAGCCGGGGTTTTACGACCATGCACGGCGTGCTCATCCCGACGATATTTGTTCTCGAGCCTCCCTCCCGCTCTCTCGACATGAGCCCAAATCTCCCGGAAGAATCGCCGCCGCTCACGCCCGGGCAGCTCGACATCGAGCTGATGAAACGGGTGCGCCAGGCCGACATGGTGGCCTTCGAGAAACTTCTGGAGATTCACCAGCATCGGGTGGTCGGCACCGTCGCGCGCATGATCGGCGACGATCAGGACGCGGAAGATATCGCCCAGCAGGTCTTCCTGCGGGTGTGGAAATCGGCCGACCGTTACCGACCGACCGCCAAGTTCACCACCTGGCTTTTCACCATCACGCGCAACCTCGTCTTCAACGAACTGCGCCGGCGCCGGCGCCATCCGGCCGACTCGATGGACGCCGACATCGCTCCCGATTCCTCCGCGCGCTCCTGCCGCGAATCGGCCACCCGCCATCCCGATCAGGTCTATCTGGATCGCGAGCTGCAGGCCGCCATCCAGCACGCGATCGATCAGCTTCCCGAGCCGCAACGGCTGGCCATCGTGCTGCGCCGCTACGAAGAGCTGCCCTACGAAGAAATCGCCATCGTCCTGGAGACCACCGTGCCGGCGGTGAAGAGCCTGCTTTTCCGCGCGCGCCAACAGCTCCGCGACTCGCTGGCGGCCTACCTGCGGGAGTAGCTTCCGCGCTTCAGTTTTTTCCAGCGCGAGAGCGTTTTGGAAGAGTTTCGGTGCGGGTGAGGTCGCTCGATATTTCCTCCAGCATCTCGTCCCGGCGGTTGAGATAACGAGCCACCCGGAGATGCAAATATCGCGCGTGCCGCAAGCAGGCGCCGACCCGTGACAATCGCGAAGAGCACGACTAAATTGGAACCGATGAATGCCTCCCAAATCCGCGATGCCATCCTGACGCGGCGTCCTTTTGTGATTCGGACGGCGGATGGCCGGGAGTTTCGGGTGCCGACCGCCGATCATATTGCCATTTCGCCGAGAGGAACCTTCGTTCAGATCTTCGATGATGACGATCGAGTCAATTCGGTTCCTCTTCTGACGATGACCTCGGTTGCATATGAGCCAGCTGGCGCGGGTTAGCAGCCTGTCGGACTTGCCTGTCATGCTATAACCCTGAATTCGGCAGTTGGAATCTACCACGAAGAGCACGAAGTCCACGAAGAGAGGCACTTCTGAGTTTTGCTGGACAGGTATCAAGCTCACCCGGCGCATGCACCCATTTCCGCAGCATGAAAATTCGCAACCATTTGAATTTCCGCATCTTTTCTTCGTGCTCTTCGTGGTTCAACTGCCGTTTTTAGGATAACGCCATCCATGGCGCGCATCCGCTCCAGCAGGGCGCGCATGTCGGGATCATCGGCACCGACGAATCTCCCGGCTTGGTTCTGATAACAGCTTCACCACTGGCGATGATTTCATCGGCTGAAAAGGCCTCAGCGCGTTGCCAACCGTCAGATTCGGTGTTCCCTCCGGTTCTTCGGAAACTCGGCGAGTTTTGCCTCGGCGACACGGAAATGACGGGTCTTCAAGGACCTCCAAATCTCCTTCCCATGCGCCCAGGCTCTGGCATAGTAGATGCCGGATTTAGGGCGGACCAAATGTTGGCGCCTGGCCTTCCGTTCCGGTTTGACCGACTGGGTATTGCTCATAAATGAAGCGTAGAATGACTGGGCGGAATAGTAAGAACAGAGGGCGCTCACTCTCTGATTTTACTCTGTAAAAGGCCCTATAGCTCAATGGTTAGAGCAGGGGACTCATAATCCCTTGGTTGCAGGTTCGAGTCCTGCTGGGGCCAGTTTCGCCGGGCGATTCCGGAGGGGGCGCGAATCGGGTGGCGGACTTCGGGGGGGCTGGCGTAAGGTCGTCCCCGAAAATGGATGCCTCCGCTGTGCCTTCGGTCGCCACCCGGCTTTGTCTGGACTGCGGACTCTGCTGCCATGGCGTCCTGTTTCACACGGTCAGGCTTCAGCCGGGAGACTCGGCGCGGGAACTCACCTCTCTGGGGCTGAGGATGAAACGCCGGCGCGGGCACGTTTGTTTTTTGCAGCCGTGCGCGGCGTTTCGGGAGCGCCGCTGCCAGATCTACGCGGATCGACCGGTGCGGTGTCGGGCCTTTGCCTGCCGGCAACTGCGCGGCGTGCTGGCCGGGG
>JBGTNO010000377.1:0-2355 GCA_041743065.1 Chthoniobacterales bacterium | reverse complement strand
AGAAACGTTTCCAGGCGGCTGCCGAGATTGCGCAGGGTCCACGATTCCGATCCGCAATGATCCAGGTAGGCGACGGACACTTTGGCGAAACGCCGCTCGCCGATCACGGCGCGCAGCCCGCGGAAATCCTCGGCAAAGGTGCCCTGAATCCGCCACCAGTACTGCTGATTATAGATCTGCAGCCGGTCGAAGCTCGTCAGCCGGTCGTTCGGCTTGATGAAGCTGCCGGCGATCTCTCGTGTGGGCGAACCGTCGCTCCACTGGCGCTGCATACCTTCTCCGCTGGTGAGCGGACGCATCACGGCACGCGCCATCAGCGCTTGCAATTCGGCGAGTTGACTAGGCGGCGAGGACTTTTTCGGCATCGGGCAGAAACTGGTTGGCTTTGAGCGCTTCGTCATGCACTTCGTCGAAGGTCGGAATCCGGTCGTCCCACTCCAGCAGGGTCGCGGTGCGGCCGGCGCGGCGGATGGCGTGTTCGTAGAGTTTCCAGACGGGATCGAGCACGGGATGATCGTGGGTATCCAAAATGTATTTCTCGAAGCGCGAGTGCCCGGCGATGTGCATCTGCGCGATCCGCTCGGCGGGCACGGCCTCGACATAGACATGCGGATCGAAGACGTGATTCTGCGACGACACATAGATGTTATTCACATCGAGCAGGATGCCGCAGTCGGCGCGCTCGACGACTTCATTGAGAAATTCCCACTCGGTCATTTCCGAAAGATGGAATTCGGCGTAGCTGCTCACGTTTTCCACCGCGATGGGGACTTCGAGAAAGTCGCGGACTTCGCGGATGTTGCGCGCGGTTTTCTCGACGGCTTCCCAGGTGTAAGGCATCGGGAGGAGATCGTGCGTGTAGCGTCCATCGACGCTGCCCCAGCAGAGATGATCGCTCAGCCACGGTGTGCCGGTGCGCTTGACCAGGCGCTTGAGCTTGCGCAAATGCTCGCGGTTTGGCCGGTCGAAATTCCCGAAATACATCGAGACCCCGTGCTGGACCACGCGGTACTGCTCGAGAATGCGGTCGAGGATATGCAGCGGCCGGCCCGCTTCGACCATATAGTTTTCCGAGATGATCTCGAACCAGTCCACCACCGGCTTCTTCGTCAGGATATGATCGTAGTGAGCGATGCGCAGGCCGATGCCCACGCCGTAGTCTTGGAAATTATTGAAACGCGAAGCGGGCATGAGACAGAAATAGAGACAAGGCAAGCGGAACTCCCGCGCAAAGCGTGAGAGTTCCGCCCACTATGAGTATGACTGGACTACTTCTTCTGCTCGCCGGTCACGGGCTCGCCGGTCTTGACGGCGACACCATCTTTCACCGCGCAGCCGCCCTTGCCTTTGCAGGAGTTTTTGCCCGCGCAGCCATTTTCGCCGGATTTGCAGCCGCCTTGTCCTTTGCAGGAGCCCTTGCCCTTGCAATCGTGGTCTTCGACTTTCTTCTCGTCCGCGAGAACGCCGGCGGTCGGATTCGCGGAAACGAAGCCATGGCCGTGGCTGGTGCTGGCTGCGCTCGCGATGGAGCCCCCGCTGATCAGACCGGCCAGAGCCGCGCCCGCGAGGAGAGTTTTCGTGTTGTGGTAACGTTTCATTTATTTTTATGTTGTGTTGATGGAACGAATGACCAGGCGTGGTTCCGGGCTTTACCGGAGGCGGATGGTGTGGGTTCCGATAAGCAGAGCATTCAGCCCGGCGCTTTATTCCGCGCCCTTTGAAATGTCATTCCAAAAAGCGGGGATGGGACTTCGGGGGTGCCCGCCGGTCGCTCCGGGCGGACGCGAAAAGGCCAGCGCGGCGAAATAAGTTCCACCGCGCTGGCCGTTATGCATGCCATCGGCCGGCCGCCGCTCGCCTATTCTTCGCTTTTGTCCGACTTATCCTGGTTGCAGCAGCAAGCGTCGCTCGCGCAGGCGGCGCCTTTTTTGACCTCGCTCCTCTTTTCGGTGTCGGCCGGCTTGAGGCTGGAAGCTTCCGCGGTGCCGGCGTCAGCGCTGGCTTTTGCGCCCGTATCGGGATTGGTCCCGGAGTCGCTCGGGCTGTCCACGGCGAAGGCGTTGAAACTAACGAGCGTGGTGGTGGCGAGGATTGAGGCTAGTGTTTTTCCGAAGGTTTTCATACAGTATATCCTTCGCGGGCGGGACGTTGATCGGATGCTCTGATCGACGGGCGCGGGCGATTTTTCGTGGCTGACGCATGCGCTGGTTTCCTCTATGTTTCCGCTCCGCTAGGATATCATGATCGAACTCGTCATCGTCGCCCTCCTGGCCATCGGACTGGGGCTGCTGATCGGGTGGCTGGCCGCCGCGCGCCGGTCCGGCTCGCTCTCCTCCCAGCTCGCCGTCGCGCAGT
>JBGTNO010000376.1:0-12253 GCA_041743065.1 Chthoniobacterales bacterium | reverse complement strand
CACTGGCAGGTGGAGTTTCCCGAGCGGAAGGCGACCGTGATTTTTGGCGTGTTGAAGGATAAGGACATCATGGGCATCCTTCGCGAGTTGGGCAGCTTCGCCGCCGAGATGATTGTGGTGCCAGTGCGGAGTCCCCGGCGCGCCGATCCGAGAGAAGTGAGCAAGCTGGTGTCCGCAGTTCTGCCGCATCTGCCCCAGCGGTGCGCGAAGTCGCTGCCGGAGGCGCTGGAGCAGGCGCGGCAGGCGGCCCGGCCCATCCTGATCACCGGCTCCCTGTTTCTGGTCGGGGAAGCGCTCGCTCACTTCGGCCACGGGTCGTCGGCGGTGATGGAATCCGACCAGTGAACGCCTTCAAGGAGAGCGGAAGTCCTCGTCCGCCGCCACGATAAACGATGGCCAGCGGGACCCTGGCGCGCCGGGGAAGATCTAGCCGCGGAGCGCTTCGATCGCTTCGCGAATGTCCGGCGCGCCGAAGACGGAGGTGCCGGCCACGAACACTTCCGCACCGGCTGCGTGGGCGAGCCGGGCGGTGGATGGATTGATCCCGCCATCCACTTCGATGGAGAATTCCAACGCCCTCTCCTCGCGCCACTGACGGGCTTGGCGCACTTTCCCCATCATTGCTTCGCGGAAAGACTGGCCGCCGAAACCGGGGTGAACCGTCATCACGAGCAGCAAGTCGAAATCTCCCAGGAATGGCTCCACGGCCCGCAAATCGGTGGCGGGATTGAGGGCCAGACCGGCGCTGCGACCGGCTTCCCGAATGCGCCGCAAGGTGGCGCCGACATCGTGCGGGGCTTCGACATGCACGGTGATGTGGTTGGCCGAAGGCAAGAAGCGCTCGAGATAGCGATCGGGACGCTCGATCATGAGATGAATATCCACCGGCAGCGTGGTGCTGCCCCGAGCCGCCGCGCAGAGGGCCGGTCCAAACGAGATATTTTCCACGAAGTGGCCGTCCATCACATCGAGATGAAACCAATCTGTCCCGCCCGCTTCGGCCCGCGCCATTTCCTGGCGGAGCTGGCTGAAGTCGCTGGCCAACACGGAGGCGGCGATGAGCGGCGATGGAGCGAGCGGCGACATGGTGGCAGCTCAGGCGAGCAGTTCGGGATAGTGGGCGCGGGCCAGCTTTTCGCAGCGCTCGAGAATTTCGGCGGGATCGCCGATCGTCTGAATGTCTTCGATCAACTGGAGGCAATCCGCCAGATCGAGACTCTGGACCGCTTTTTTCACCCGCGGCACGAGGGCCGCGCCGGTGCTCAGTTCATCGACGCCCAGCCCGAGCAGCAAGGGGGTGAGCGCAATGTCCGCGGCCATTTCTCCGCACACGCCGACCCAAAGGTTGTGGGCGTGCGCGGTGTTCACCACCATTTGGATGAGGCGGATGATGGCGGGATGGGTGGGCTCGTAGAGGTGGGCGACTCGTTCGTTGATCCGGTCCACCGCGATGGCGTACTGGATCAGGTCGTTGGTGCCGATGCTGAAGAAATCGACCTCCCGGGCGATGAACTCCGCCGACAGCGCCGCGCTCGGAATCTCAATCATCGCCCCCACTTCGATCTCGGCATCGAAATCGTGTCCCTCGGCTCGCAGCTCTTCCTGGCATTCCGCGAGCAAGACGTTGGCTTTCCGGACTTCGCCCGCGCCGGAGATCATGGGATACATCAGCTTCACGTTCCGGAAGACGCTGGCGCGAAGAATGGCGCGCAGCTGAGTCTTGAAGATCCGCGGATGCTCCAGGCAGAAACGGATGGCCCGCCAGCCCAGGAAGGGATTCTGCTCGACCGGGAGATTGAGCGCGGTGGCCAGTTTGTCCCCGCCGAGATCGAGCGTGCGGATGATGGCGGGGTGGGGGCGGCAGGCGCGGGCGACTTCCAGATAGGCTTGATATTGCGATTCCTCGTCGGGCATTTCTTCCTTCCCGATGTAGAAAAACTCGGTGCGGTAGAGGCCGATGCCTTCCGAGCCGCTTTGCCTGACGAGTTCGACCTCCTCGGGCAGCTCGATATTGGCGGAAAGAATGATGTGCCGCCCATCGAGGGTGCGGCATTCCGTTTCCCGGAGGTTGACGAGCTGCTCTTCGACTTCGCTCTTTTTGACTTCGAGTTCACCGTATTCCCAGAGCGTCTGATCGCTGGGGTTGATGATGAGGTAGCCGTTGTAGCCATCCAGCAGCACCTGATCGCCGGAATTGAGGGTCTCGCTGACATCGTGCAGCCCCACCACGGCCGGCAGATTGAGCGAGCGGGCCATGATCGCGGTGTGGGAGGTTTTGCTGCCGATATCGGTGGCAAAACCCAGCACCAGCTTGCGGTCGAGCTGGGCGGTGTCGGAAGGCGTGAGGTTATGCGCCACCACCACATGGGCGGAAGTCATGGCGGACAAGGTCTGCGCTTCCTGGCCGGTCAGATTGTGGATGACGCGGCGGGTGACATCGTGGATGTCGAGCGCCCGCTCGCGGAGATAGGGATCATCGATCGAGCTGAGCGTGCGGCAGTAGCGATCGGCCACCTTGGCGAAGATGGTTTCGACGTTTTTCAGGTCGCGTTTCAGGGTCCGCAGCACCTCGTCGATCAGGGTGCGGTCTTCCACGACGAGCAGATGGGCGTCGAAGATGCCGGCGTCTTTTGCCCCGATCGCCTCGGCGATTTTCTGCTGCATCTCCAGGATCTGCGCCCGGGTGCGGACCAGCGCGGTCTCGAAACGGGCGATCTCGGACGGGACTTCTTTCTCCGGGATGGAGCGCTCGACCGGCTCTTCGTCGGTTAGCCGGTGGACAAAGACGGTTCCGCGCGCAATGCCCGGCGAAACGCCGATTCCCTGGAGTCTTTTTTCTGAGAGCTCACGCTCGGAGGACATGCTTTAGCCATTCTGGGTAAAACGCTCCTGGAAGGGAAGCATCGGTTCGGGATTATTCCTCGTCGAACTTGCGCTCGATGAGCGCTTGTATCTCATCCAGCGCCTTTTCCGCATCGGCGGCGCCCTCGCAGACCACCGTCAGTTTCGAGCCCTGACCGGCGGCGAGCATCATGAGACCCATGATGCTTTTTCCGCTGACCTGCTCGCCGTCTTTCTCGACCCAGACGTCGCATTTGAAACGGTTGCAGACTTTCACGAACATCGCTGAGGGCCGGGCGTGCAGCCCGAGACGGTTCAACACCGTGATCTGGCGGGTGGCCGTGGTGCCACTCTCGGGGTTCTTTTTGCCTAGCAATCGCATTATGGGACTTTCTTTCTTTGCATGACTTCGAGCAGGCGCTCATTGAATTCCCGCGCGCTGTGCCGCCCGAAGCTTTTGAGCTTCTGATCCAGCGCGGCCACTTCGACGAGCCTTGCCAGATCGCGACCCGTTCGCACCGGAATCGTGATGTGCGGAACAGGGATATCCAGTATCTGGTAATACTCCTGCTCCAGGCCGATCCTATCGACTTCCTCGAGTTCGTGCCAGTCTTTTAATGTGACGATGAGGTCGAGGCGCTTCTCGCGCCGGATCGCGCCCACGCCGAAGATCGCGCCCACATCGATGATGCCCAGCCCGCGCACCTCCATGTGGTGCCGGGTCAATTCGGAGGAGGTGCCGATCAGCTCCCGCCCCTCGAAGGCGCGCAGCTTGGTGATGTCGTCGCTCACGAGGCTGTGCCCGCGCTCGATCAAGCCGAGCACGCATTCGCTTTTGCCGATGCCGCTGGAGCCGCGGATCATCACGCCGGCGCCCATGATGTCCACCATGCTGCCGTATTCCGACTTGGCGGGCGCGAACTCGTAATCGAGCGCGATGGTGGTCGCGCTGATCAGGTGCATCGTCACCATTTCCGTCTGAAAAACGGACACGCCCGCGCGGTCGGCTTCCAGCAGAAAATGCGGGGGCGGGCGGTAGCCGCGGCAGACGATGATGGCGGGAATATCGCGCTCGAATATCTCGTGAATGCGCTTGATGAGCAGCTCCTTGCTGAGCTGCTTCATATAGGCGAACTCGGCGCTGCCGAACACCTGGATGCGCTTGTTGGCGAAATAGGCGCGGAAGCCCGCCAGCGCGAGGCCGGGCCGGTTGACGGTCGGCTCGCGAATGATCCGCTCCAGTCCGGTCTCTCCATTCAGCAGGCTCAGCCCGAGCATTTCCGCGTAGCGATCGTAAAAATCGCCCACGGTCAGGCGCATCCGTTTGTTTCTGACCTCCGGTCTCAACGTGGGCGCCTTCGTTCTGCGACCGGACCCGCCATGGCGTTAGCGCAGGACAGGTTCGATCAGGCCCACCTCACCGTTCCGGCGACGGAAGACGATGTTGAGAGTCTCGTTGTCCGCGTTTTGAAACAGGAAAAACGAGCGGTGCGACATCTCGAGCTGAAGGAGCGCCTCGTCCACATACATTGGTTTCACCGAGTGCTTCTCGGTATGCATGACGTCCGGGGTTTTCGCCTCCGCGTGATCCTCGAAGCCCTCGAGATTGTAAACCGTTTCCTCGATCTCGCGGATCTCGCCTTTGCGCGGACGATGGCTGCGCATCATTTTCGTTTTGTACTTCCGCATCTGCCGCGCGATCTTGCTGATCGACTCGTCGATCGAGGCGTACAGATCGTCCGTCTCCGAGGAGGCTTCGATGGTGATGTGGTTGCTGCAATGCAGGATAATTTCGGCCTGCTGCCGGAATTTCTGCACGTCGAGAATCACCTGCGCCTCAATAATGCGGGGGTAATCCAGTCGTAATCCTTCCACTTTTTTCTCGGCGTAGTCTCGGATGGCGTCGGTCGCGTCCATATGTCGGCACGTGACCTTGATTGGCGGGTTTACGTTGGCTGTTTGCATAGGGGTCCTCGGGGCGGAGCGGCGGATTACATCTGGAAGCGCTCGCCCAGATAAAGCTGGCGACTGATCGGATCGTTGATCAGGAAATCTTTCGTTCCCTCGCTCTCCACGCGCCCCTCGTAGATGAGGTAGGCTCGGTCCACGATGGAGAGGGTTTCCCGCACGTTGTGATCGGTGATGAGAATGCCCAGGCCGGAATCGCGTAGATTGGCGATGATCTGTTGCACGTCGTAAACAGCAATCGGATCAACCCCGCTAAATGGTTCGTCCAACATGAGCAAACTGGGGCGGGTGACGAGCGACCGGGCGATCGTCAGCCGGCGTTTTTCGCCGCCCGACAGGGTGAGAGCGGTGTTTTTCGCCAAATGCTCGATGCCAAACTGGGTTAATAATTCTTCGCAGCGCGCCTTCCGCTCCCGGCGGTTGAGCGGCAGAGTTTCCAGAATCGCCATAATATTCTGCTCCACGGTCAGTTTTCGGAAGATGGATTCCTCTTGGGGGAGGTACCCCATGCCCCTGCGCGCGCGTCGGTGCATGGGGGCGTTGGTAACATCCTTGCCCTCGAAAAAGACCCGTCCGCCGTTTGGTCGCACGAGACCGACCATCATGTAGAACGTGGTGGTTTTACCGGCGCCGTTGGGGCCCAGCAGGCCGACGACCTGGCCTTTCTCCAGCGAGATATCCACCCCGTTCACCACCGCGCGACCGCCGTAGATTTTCACGAGCTGATCGGTGCGCAGGAGGCCACCTTTGGCGCCAGGGGCGGAGCGGCGTTCGGCTTCGGCGGCGCTAAGGCTCATCGGGCGCTTCCTGGATGGTGGTGCGGCTGCCCCCGACCGTCCTCATCTTGCCGTTCTTCATGATGGTCATGGTCGTGCCCGGCTCGGTCGCGGTGTGGGTGTTAATGCCCTGCTGGACCTCGGGAGATCCGCTGAGGACAAATTCCTCGGTCGTCGCGTCATAGACGCCGTGGTCCGCTTTGCCGCGGTAGATTTTTTCGGTGCCATCCTCGGCCGTGCGGCGCTGGATGACGATGACGTGCCCGTCGGCGATCGCTTTGCTCAAACCACTCGACGAGCCGCCAGCCTTCTCGGGTTCCGCCTTCGGGTCGCGCAGGAAGACCACCAGTTCATCGCAGGTCAACTCGAATTCCGGATCGGTCACTTTGACCTTGCCGCTGAAGGAAGCCCGGCGGGATTCGTTGTCGAAAGTGGATTCCTTCTCGGCGGTCACAATCGTGCTGCCCTTCTTCCGCGGGGCGTTCGCCGCAGGCAGTTGAGCCTGACCGGCCAAGGGCAGAAAAGCGGCTAGCCACGCTATCGCCGGCAGAGCGCTCGCCCGTTTATTTGGTTTCTTCGCTGCGATCATATATCTCCATTTCGACATGGCCGGTCAAAGTGCCAGTCCGCGTCTGGGTGTTGAATTTAAGGCCACTTCCGGTGAGCTGGAAGTCCGAGCGCTCGATGGTCACTTCGCCGTCGCTGGTCACGACGCGGCTGGCGAGGTTCAGCATGGATTGCGGCAAAACGATCCTCAGGTCCCAGCCGCCGTCCTCCCCGTAGGTCTGGATGGTGGCGTGCGACAGCCGCACATTATCCGCATCGAGGCGCCGGGCCACGCCGATTTCAAAGTTCATCTGGAGCTTTCCGTCCGTGTCGTGAAAAGGCACCACCAGCGTCTTGGCGTCCTGATCCACGGGAATCGGGAAATCGAGTTTCCCACCCTTTGCTTTCGGCTCCTTGCTCTTGGCCAACGCCTGTCCATACAGCAACAAGCTCAGCAGAACCACCGCCGGGCGGTTAGCGCGCAATCTCATGAATCGAGAGCAATTTTGCCAGCAAACCGGACAGATCTGCCAGCGGGACTTGGTTGGGACCATCCGATAAGGCGGCGGCGGGATTCGGATGAGTCTCGATGAAAACGCCGTCGCACCCCGCCGCGACGGCCGCGCGTGCCAGCACCGGAGCGAGAATGCCGTCCCCGGAGGTGGTGTCGCCGCCCCCGCCGGGACGCTGCACGGAATGAGTGGCATCGAAAATGACGGGATAGCCTTCTGCGCGGATCCAGTAGAGAGAGCGCATGTCGGCCACCAGATTATTGTAGCCGAAGGTGGTGCCGCGTTCGGTGAAAAAAAACGACTTCGCGCCGAAATCGGCCAGCTTTTTGGCGATGTTGCGCACGTCCCAAGGAGCGAGGAACTGCCCCTTTTTCACGTTCACCGTCCGCCCCGTCAGCGCCGCGGCTTCGATCAGGTCGGTCTGCCGGCAGAGAAACGCGGGGATCTGCAGCACGTCGATGAAGTCGCCCGCCATTTTCGCCTCCTCCACCGTGTGGACATCCGTGGTCACCGGCACCCCGAATTCCCGGCCGATCCGGGCCAGGATGCGGCAGCCCTCCTCGGCTCCCGGACCTCGAAAAGAGGCCCCGGAAGTTCGGTTTGCCTTGTCGTAGGACGCCTTGAAAATGAAGCGGATTTTCAAGGCGTCGGCCATCTCGCGCAGTTGCTCCGCCAGGCCGCGCGCGAAGGTCTCCGACTCGATGGCGCACGGCCCGAGGATGAAGAGCAGTTGTTTTCCCGCGAAGGGTTGTCCGTTGATCTCGATGGGCGCGGGCATGGAATGCGAGTAGCCGGAAAGAATGGCGCGCCGCCCGCCTTCCTGCATTAAAAAAGTGACCGGCTGTCGCGCAAGGTCGGAAGCTGGGCCGAGGCCACTGGATTTTGCTGACGGGCCTGCCAGTCACGGTTAAAAAGGAGCGAGTGACCGCAAAGCAGTTCTACGACTGGCAGACTTCAGGTGGCACGGACGATGTGATGCGTCTGGTCGATTGCCTGGAACGCCATAATGTCCGCTGGTGCGCGATCGGCGAAGTGGCGGTCAGTCACTGGGCGGCGGAACCGATGGTCACGCCGGACGTCGATTTTGTGGTGGTGGCGGAGGATTTGGGTCGGGTGGTTGATCTTTTGTCCGAGGCCGGTTTCGGGGCAGAGAGGCACCAGTGGTCCGTTAATTTTGTCGGACGTTCCAAGGTGAGCATCCAATTGAGCACGGAGGAAATTTATCTGGGATTCCCTGAACGATCAGTGGCGGCCGATGTGCACGGAATTCTCCTGCGAGTGGCCAGCCTGGAAGATACTCTTAGGGGCAAAATCCTGGCCTGGCGCGATCCGACTCGAAGACAGAGCAAGCGCTTCAAGGATTACTCCGATATCGCACGAATGGTGGAGTCTCACCCCCAACTCTGGGCAGGTTTGCCCGAGGAATTGCGAACAGGAGTGGAACAACCGCGTCAGTAATTCGCCTCCATGCGTCGTATTCTTTTTTCCCTTCTTTGTCTGTTGATCGCCCGGGCCGTGGCGGCTGAGCCGGTGATCGACATCCCGTTCACCCGGACCGTGCTGGAAAACGGCCTCACCGTTATCGTGCACGAGGACCACAAGGCGCCCATCGTGGCGGTGAACGTGTGGTATCACGTCGGTTCAAAAAACGAGAAACCCGGCCGGACCGGCTTCGCCCATTTGTTCGAGCATCTCATGTTTAACGGCAGCGAGAACTACAACGACGACTGGTTCAAGGCCGTGGAAAAAGTCGGAGCGTCCGGGACCAATGGCACCACCAGCGAGGACCGCACCAACTACTTCGAGGTGGTGCCGAAAGAGGCGCTCGCTTACGCGCTCTGGCTGGAGTCGGACCGCATGGGACACCTGCTCGGCGTGATGGATCAGGCGCGGCTGGATGAGCAGCGCGGCGTGGTGCAGAACGAGAAACGACAGGGCGAAAATCAGCCGTACGGCCAGGACTGGAACACCATCGTGCAGGCGGTTTATCCGGCGGGGCATCCCTATTCCTGGCCGGTCATCGGATCGATGGAGGACCTGAACGCGGCCTCGCTCGACGATGTGCGCGACTGGTTCAAAGCACACTACGGCGCGGCAAACGCGACACTGGTCATCGCGGGCGACGTGGAGGCAGCCGCGGCCCTGGAGCTGGCGCGGAAGAATTTCGGCGACATCCCATCCGGTCCGCCTGCGACACGGTATGAAGAATGGAGCGCGAAACGCACCGGGCAGCAGCGGCAGATGAGGCAGGATCGCGTGCCGGATCCGAAAATTTACCAAGTCTGGAACGTCCCGCCTTATCGCGCCGCCGAGGCGACACTGCTCGATCTGGCGGCCGATGTGCTGGCCTCCGGCAAAAGTTCGCGGCTCTACAAACGACTGGTTTACGACGAGCGGATCGCCACTTCGGTCTCCGCCTACAACGGTGCCAACGAGATCGGCGGCCTGTTCATTATCGAGGCCACCGCCAAGCCCGGCCATGCTCTCGCGGAAATCGAAACCGCGCTCAACGAGGAACTCGCGAAGCTGATCGCGGACGGTCCGACCGCAGCGGAACTGGAAAGGCTGAAAGTCGAGAACCTCGCCAATTTTATCCGCGGCACGGAACGCATCGGCGGCTGGGGTGGAAAGGCCGACGTTCTGGCGGAGTCGGAGGTGATGGGTGGCCGGGCCGATTTCTACAAGACGCGCCTGGAGCGATTGCAGGCCGCCCCGCCAAAGTCCGTGCAGGCCGCGGCGAAAAAGTGGCTTTCCGACGGCCAATACGTGCTCGAAGTGCAGCCATTTCCGGAATACGAAACCGCTCAATCAGCGGTCGATCGCTCGAAACTGCCTGTCCCGGAACTCGATTCGAATGGCAAATTTCCGGAGCTCCAGCGCGCGACTTTGAGCAATGGTCTGAAGGTCATTCTCGCGGAGCGGCATGGGACGCCTCTGGTGAATATCCGGCTCACGGTGGGAGCCGGCTACGCGACCGATACGCCGGAGTTGCGAGGCCGCGCGCGTCTGGCGACAAACCTGCAGGATGAGGGGACGGCCTCGCGTTCCGCCTTGGAAATCAGCGACGAGGCGGCCTCGCTCGGCGCGGAGCTGAAGGTGTGGTCGGACCTCGACACGACCAATCTGCAGATCTCGATGTTGAGCGCGAAACTGGATCCGGCGCTCGCTTTGTTGAGCGATGTCATCCTGCACCCCGCTTTTTCTCCCCAGGAATTCGAGCGGCTGCGCAAGGAGCAGCTCGACGCCATCCGGCACGACCAATCCGATCCGAAAAAGTCGGCGCTGCGACTGTTTCCCGAGCTGGTTTTTGGCCGCGGCCACGCTTATGGCGCTCCGTGGAGCGGGCTCGGAAACGAAGCATCGGTCAAGACGATCTCGCTGGCGGACGTGACGGAGTTTTATCAGCAGCGGTTCAAGCCGAATAACGCCACGCTCATTGTCACCGGCGACACCACGATGGCGGAGATGCAGCCCCGGCTCGAACGGCTCTTCTCCGCCTGGCAGCCGGGCGAAGTGCCGGTGAAATCCGTGCCGCCCGTGGATCGGCCTGCCCGGTCGCTCGTTCGTCTGATCGACCGGCCCGGCTCCATCCAATCCACCATCGTGGTCGGCGGGATCGCGCCGCCGCGGTCGAGCCCGGACGGCTTGGCCCTGGAGGCGATGAATCAGGTCATCGGCGGCAGCTTCACCTCCCGCATTAATATGAACCTGCGCGAGGACAAGCACTGGTCCTACGGGGCGCGTTCGTGGTTGCAGGAAACGAGCGGACCGCGCGCGTTTGTGGTCAGCACTTCGGTCCAGACCGATCACACCGCGGACTCGGTGATCGAGCTGGAGAAAGAACTGCGCGGGATCGTGGGGCCGCGCCCCGTCAACGCCGACGAGCGCGCGCAGGCGCAGCAGTCGCGGACACTTTCGCTGCCGGGCCGCTGGGAAACAATCCAGGCGGTGACGGACGCGATCGCGGAGATCGTGCGGTATGGATGGGCGGACGACTATTACGCGACCTACGCGGATCGTGTCCGGGCGCTGAGCGTGGCGGAGCTGAACTGGGCGGCCGCGGCGGTCATTCATCCGTCGCAGCTCGTGTGGGTGATCGTGGGAGACCGCGCTAAAATAGAAGCGGAACTTCGCGCGGCAGACCTCGGCGAAGTGCGCTTGGTGGAGCCGGAGAAATAGGAACGTCATTATGAATACCCCCAGCAAATTCAACGGTCCGCTTCTTCTCGCTCTCGGACTCGTTCTCGGCGGAGTGGCTGTTTATTTTTTCAACGACAGCCTGCCGGGCGCGCCGGGTTCGCCGCAGGAGCACGCGAACGATCTCGAGCTGGAGCTGAAGAAAGCCCACCAACGGATCGCCGCTCTCGAAGCGACGGCGGGCGGTCAGCCGAAAGCGCGCGGGCTTTTCACCGATGGCTTCAAGACAGTCGCGGACGGCACGCGGAACATCGCGGAGGATTTGCGGGCGGGCCGGCCCGTCAGTCCGGACGATATTTTCCGGGCGACTCAGCCGCTGATCCGCGATCTGGCGCCGCTGCTCGATCGCATGCGGCTCGCATCGCAGAAGAGGCTGATCGACGCCCGCTCGGGCGAACTGGCCCGCAAGTATGACCTCACCGCTGCGCAGCAGGCCAAGCTCCGGGAGTATTTCGAGCTGCAGGCCGCGGAGCAATCGGACAAATGGAACGCCATGATCAGCTCGGATGAAACCCGCTTCGAGGATGTCGTCCGGGCGACGAATCAGCCGGTGCTCGATCGCGGTCTGGACCAAGTCATGGCGGAGATGCTCCCGTCCGACAAACTCGCCAGCTTCCAGTCCGACCGGCTCGATGAGCGGATGAAGCAAATTCAGCAGCAGGCCGACGGCAAGGTGCAGCGCCTCGATGCCATGGTCCAGCTCGACGAGCAGCAGCGCGATCAGGTCTTCGGCATCATGGCGCGCAGCTCTCCCGATTACGATGCGTCCATGCAGTTGGAAGGCGCGCGTGGAACCATCGCGGCGACTCCCAGCGGCGATCCCGAGCAGGCCATGCTCAGTGTTCTGCGGCCCGGGCAGCGCGCGGCTTATGACGCGGCGCGGAAGGAGCGCCGCGAAAAGGCGGAAAAGGAAGCGGCCGCCATCGGCCTGAAGCTGCCCGAGAACTGGGAGGCGCTCGAAGATGGGTTCTGACGCGGCCCGCCCGCCCGCGATCGAACTGCGCGACCTGCGGATGGACTACGGGGATTTCGTGGCGGTGCGGGATCTCAGCCTGGCGGTGCCGGCGGGGGAGGTGTTCGGCTTGGTCGGACCGAATGGCGCGGGCAAGACGACCACTTTTCGCATCCTGACGACCCTGCTGGAGCCGACCTATGGCGAGGTGCGCTACGACGGAATGGACGCCTTCGAAAACATGGAGCGCGCGCGCCGTCTCATCGGCTACATGCCCGATCTGGCGCCCGTCCCGCTCGATCTGAAGGTCGGCGAATTTCTCGAGTTCCACGCCGCGGCCTACGGTTTGGGCACGCGGGCTCAGCGCCGGGACCGCGTGGCGGAATGCCTCGAGCAGGTGGCGTTGACGCCGGAGCGCGAGCACTGGTGCCGGGCGCTTTCGCGCGGGCAGACGCAGCGCG
>JBGTNO010000375.1:0-6898 GCA_041743065.1 Chthoniobacterales bacterium | reverse complement strand
CGGAACTGGCGACGCTGCGCACCGCCGAGCGCATATGCTCGATCGGGTCGATGATTTTCCGCCCCGCCACCACGTAGCCCGCGCAGGCAAAAGCCAGCACGAGCAAGCCGCCGATGGTGCCCACGAGATACATCTGCTGCCGCACCGGCGCCATGGCCGCGCGCATCGGCAGACCCACCAAGACATGCATTTCGCTATCCACTTGGAGATCGGGCCCCGCGACGGTGTTGAGCAAATGCAGGGCTGAGAAACCGATCAGGTCGTCGCCCGCCTCCTCGAGCTTCGCGAGGAACCAACCCGATTCTCGGCGCGCGATCCGATTCAGGGTGGCCGGAGAAATCCGCCTTTCGAGCGGCGGCACTTTTTCGCCGGTGAGGCGCACCAGAATCTCGCCGGTGCCGAGCACGACCTGGCGGACCGCCAAGTCGTCCGGACCCGACGGATCGATCGAGGAGAGCAGCGGGGTCGCGTCGATCACTCCCTTGATCACCCCCAGCGGTTGGCCGGCCGGCTGAGTCAGATCGTAGATCGGATAGGCCACCACGATGGAATAAACCCCCGCACTGGCGTCAAATTCGATGCCGTCCACGTAGGCGTTCCGCAGCGGCAAACGGGAAGCGCGCTTCCACCATTTCTCCCCCGCCTGCGCGTAGTTCGACGTCTTGGCTGTCGCGCCCACGACTTCTCCCGCGGCATTGGTCATAAAAATTTCCGCAAACATCGGATTGACCAGCCGGAAAGCCTTCAGGCGGAGCGAGAGCGGATTCCGGAGCACATCCCGCAATGGTGGCTGATCGGCCGACAACTCGGCCCAGTGCGCTTCGCCCCATTGCAGGCGCTCCCCCGCGTCGTCGGGAACGCCCTTGCCCGCCAGCGGGCGGCCATCGCGCACGAGCAAGTGAAGATCGGAAAGCGCCACCCACTCATCCAAATCCTCGACCTGCTTGTTGATGGCCACGCTCAGGTTATTGGCGAGGTAGCGCGCCATCGTCTCGAACCGCACCCCCTGCGCTCCGCGGTAGTAGCGATAGCCGAGCAACTGCGCCGCGATGAGCGCGAGCACCACCGGCAGCACCCCGGCAATAATCAGGATGCCGATAAACTTGGCGCGGATTCGCAATCGCATGGCGCGGAATAAACCGAGGGAAGCCGCAGGCTAACTGATGGCGGCGGCGGGAGATAGCCTTTTCGCGGCCGGCTCGGGCGCTACTTTTTGAAACGAAGCTGCATCAGCTCGCACCCCTCGCGGCCCGGGTAGGTCCGGGCGGGCACCCAGGAACGCTGGAGCGGAAGACGGCTCTCGAAAAGCGCCTCCAACTCCTCCGCGGAAGTTTCGTGCGGCGGACCCCCGCCCCCGCCGGTATCGAGGTAAAAGACCGCCAGAAAGCGCGCTCCCGGCCGCAGAGCCTCGACCACCGCCTCCGCGTAATCGGCGCGCCGCTCCGGATCGATGGCGCAGAAACAAGTGTGCTCGACGACCCAGTCGAAGGCGGCGCGCATCTTCCCGGGCAGATCGAAGAAGTCGCCCCGCGCAAACTCCTCGCCGCCCACCCGAGGGAAACGGCGCGCCTTTTCCACCGCCGACTGCGCCACGTCCAGACCCACCACGCGATCCGCCGTCGCGGCCAATGCCCGCACGTCGAAGCCCAAGCCGCAGCCCGGCACCAGGACTTCGCCGCGAACCGGTTCGGCCTTGAGAAAATCGACCAGTCCGGGGCTGGGCGCCCCTTTATCCCACGGCGTATCGCCGGCTTGATAACGCTCTTCCCAGTCCGTCATGGCGACACCGCTTGCCGCCAGACGTAGGCGAACATGACCTCAAATTCCATTTTCTGAAGCGCCACCAAAGCGTCGTTGGGCTCGCCAAAAGCCGCCCGTTCGCACAGACCGGTGAAGAGATACGGGTCCCAGTCCATCTGACCAGCGACATCGGCGGACAGACTGCTTCCGCGCTGGTGCAGCTCCGCGAAGGCCGGGTGCCGGCCGGTGCGCCGATACCAGTGGCGCGCATTCTCGAAATCGCCCTCACGGCGGTGGATCATGCCGTGCCAGTACGATGCCGAATCACCGCTGGCGTCGCCCACCAGGCGGTGCGCCTCGCCGATTTCATCCACCGCGTAGAGCAGCCCGGCGTGGACCAAAATCAGCATCGCCTTGTCGGCGACCTCCTTTTCACCGGCGAGCAGGGCCGGGGTTGCGTCGCGAATCTCCCGCACCCTCGCCGGGAGCGTCCCCTCGCGAGCCTTGAGTTCCAACAGCAGATCCGGCTCGTGCAAAAGAATCGCCTCAATGAAATCGGAGTATTTTTGCATGCCAGCAGCGTAGCAGACTCCGGGCCTCGCGTCTCGCGTGAAGACTTGGCCCCGTTCCTGCTTTCAGACGGGGCATGACACGCATCCAATATTTTTACAGCGCCGCGGCGGGCATCAGCGGCCTCTGCGCCCTGGGCCTCTGGCAGCTCCACGCGCACGAGCAGCGCGCCCAGGCTTCCGCGCCGGCAGCGGAGACAAAAGGGGCCAGCGCCCCTGCCGAAAAACCCGTCCTGGCTCGGACTCTCGCCGAAGCGGTGGCGGATCCTCGGCTCAAAGTCAGCCTCACCGGGAACGGCCGCGAGCGTCTGACCATCGAGTTGACCAATCAGACCACCGAGCGTTTCGCCATTCATCTGCCCGCCGGCGAAACGTTGGCCAGCGGCGATTCCATCGTGGTGCTCCTGCGCGAGGCGACGATCGAACTCGGGGCCGAGCCCGCGAAGAAAACGCTCCGCACCGCCGCGGTGTCCACGGTTGCTTCAGTGGAACAGCGCACCTATCAACTTTCGAATCAGGCTTTCCCGCGTCTGCGCCCGCTGCTGGCCCATCTGGCGGATCATCCGGAGATCGGCGCCGCCACCGCCCAGACCGCCGTCCTCGCGCTCACGGAAAATCTGCCCGTCTGCGCTCTGGCCAAATTCACCGCGGTGGGTGGCGATATGGGCGGCGTTTTTGACACCGATGATTTCCGCGTGGAAACGGCGGAGATTATCGGCGCGCTCACCGTGCTGCGCGAACTCGGCCTGCCCGACGAGGAGATCGCCCTGACCATCGATCCGCAGCTCAAGATCGAAGCCATGATCGATTCCCTCGCTCACGCCGCCGCCATGCGCTACTACGCCATCCCGGCCGATCGCGAGTGGGATTTCTGGAAAAAAGAACTCACCGAAGGCGACATCCGCACCCGGCATTACGCGCTCTTCGGCATCGCCCGCAACTTTCCCGATGTCGCGCTGGCAATGCTGCCCGATTGGGTGCGCCAGCCGCGGACCAATCTGGTTTTCCGCGAGACGGCTCTCACCGCCCTGGCGGAGACGCAGCGCCCCGCCGCCGTCACCGTGCTGACCCAGCTCCTCTCCGAGCTGGGACCGGAAACCGCTCTCGGCCAGACCGCGCAACGCTGTCTGACCGCCCTGCAGGCTCGCCTCGATCAGGAAGCGGACCACAGCATGGCCGTGGCTTTCCGCACGAAGAGCAGTTCCCTGGCGAAGTTCTAGGGCGCCCCCGGTCTCGCCCTGGGCCAAAGAGCCGAGCCCGCGAATGACGCCAATGACGCGAATGAAAAGATAGCGCCGACCGCGGATTCTTCATTCGTGTCATCCGCGGGCCATCCCAGATCAGCCCGCCGTCAGGGCGGCGCGCTCGTCGAAAAGCCCGCCCGTTTTCTCGAGGAAATAGTCGTAGCCACCGGGGTAAGGCCGCACTTCACCGTCGGTCACGTGTAAAACTTTGGTCGCCAGTTTGCGGATAAAGTGCACGTCGTGAGAAATGAAGACCAGCGTGCCCTCGTAATTTTCCAGCGCGAGGATGAGCGACTCGACGGTGTGAATATCGAGGTGAGTCGTCGGCTCATCCATCAGGAGCAGGTTGGGCGGATCGACCAGAAATTTGATCAGATTGAGCCGGGTCTTCTCGCCCCCGCTGAGGACCGCGGTCTTTTTGTAGATGTCGTCCTTCTTGAACAGGAAAGTCCCGAGGATGCCGCGCGCATCGTTTTCCTTCAGCTCCGGATTCACGCCCATCACCTCCTCCAGCACGGTGTTTTCAGCCGTCAGCGTGGCGCCGCGATGCTGGCTGAAGTAGCCGATCTTCGCGTTCAGGCCAATTTTCCGTTCGCCGGACTGGAACTCCACTTCGCCGGCCAGCAGCTTGATCAGCGTCGATTTGCCGGAACCGTTCGGGCCGACCAGCACGGTGCGTTCGCCACGCTCCACCGAGAAATCGAGATTCTGGTAAACGACGTGCTCGCCATAAGCCATGTGCACGTTTTCCAGCCCGATGACCCGCTGTCCGCTGCGCGGCGGCTGCGGAATCTGCAACCGGAACGGTTTCTTCGGCATGATCGGCTTTTCGACCAGCTCCAGCCGCTCAATCTCCTTCAGCTTGTTCATGGCCTGTGAAGCCTTCGAGGCGACCTGCCGAAAGCGTTCGTAAAACTCGCGGCCTTCCTTGATCTGCTTCTGCTGGTGGCGATAGGCGGCGGTCTGCTGCTCCCACCGCTTCTGGCGTTCCTCCACAAACTTGGTGTAGTTCCCGGTGTAGGAAACCAGCTTGCCGTGGGCGATGTCGTAGATTTTCTCCGCGATCTCGTCCATAAACTCGCGGTCATGGGAAATGAGGAGCACCGCGCCGGAGTAAGTCTTGAGGTAACTCTGGAGCCAGAGCAGCGACATGAGGTCGAGGTGATTGGTCGGCTCGTCGAGCATCAGCAGATCGGGCTCCATCACCAGCAACCGCGCCAAATGCGCCCGCATGACCCAGCCGCCGCTCATCTCCTTCGCCTTGCGGTGGAAATCCTCTTCCTGGTAGCCGAGCCCGGCCAGCATCTTCTTGGCCTTGGCTTCGACCTGCGGATCCATCAGCGCCTCGTGTTTGGCGGAAGCTTCGAGATACTTGCCGGAGCCGACGTCGCCGGAAGCTTCGCAGTGGGCCAGCGTTTTCTCTAAGGTCTGCATTTCGCCGGCGCGGCCCGTGGCGACTTCGATGACCGATTCGTCTCCGAGCGCCTCGCCTTCCTGCGGCAGCGTGCCCGTCATGGTCCATTCATCGCGCTCCACCGTGCCTTCGTCGGCTTCGAGGTGGCCGAGGATGATGTTAAAAATGGTTGATTTGCCCGCGCCGTTCGGTCCCACCAGGGCCACGCGTTCGCCATAGTTCACCCGCATGTCGGCACCTTCGAAAAGCGTGCGTCCGCCCTGCGTTTTCTTGAGATCCTTGATCGTCAGCATAATGGGGACCCGGAACATGCCCCGCCCCGCTCGAATTTCAAGCCCGGAGCGCTGTGCCAGGCCCCTCTGTCCGATTTTTGAAATGGCGGGGTGCGTGCGCGCTTCGCCGACCTATTCCATTCGACACGTATCTCTCGGTGTATTGCGTGCTCTCCAACTCGCCAGCCTCTCGTGTTGCTCCCTCATCGATGAACCCAGCGAAATTCAGAGATTTCACGATGCCTGGTAAGGGCGGTAGCGACATCAGCGATCTTCGCCGGTTGGGCGTTCAATCACGATGAACCGGCTCCCCCCCAGGACGAAGCGGGGGCGCCGTTGAGTCGTCTCCCTCAGTGCGCGCGGGTCGATGATGAGGCGAATGGAGGTGGAACGGTTCTTTTGTTCAGGCGGTAGAGGTTGCTTCTTCATTCCACCAAATTGATACCTACTGCGACCCGCAGGCAGGCACAGCGGGCCAGAAAGGTGTCCGGCACACCACCCGTTGGCGAAACTGTGCCGCTCGCTTTTGAATGTATGTGCCACTGTTCTGGTTCCGGCAGTGAGACAAAATTGGATCTCAACGATGCAACCCAAACCAATCCCCGAGTATATCTACGAGCGGATCGCCAGATGCCTGACCCATCAGATTGAGACGGGTGTTTACCGCACCGGTGATCGGCTGCCCTCCGTGCGGCGCCTCTGCGCGAGCGAACGGGTGAGTCCCGCCAGCGTGATGCAGGCCCTCGCGATTCTGGAGGCGCGAGGACTCGCGGAAGCCCGGCCGAAATCGGGCTTCTACGTGCAGCGCCGACAGGCGAACCCAATTCCATTACCTCCGGCGTGCGGCACAGTGGAACCCGAACTCGTTGGTATCGCCGATGTCGTCGCCCGCATCCTTCGGCAGGCAGGAAGCTCAAATATGATTCCCTTGGGCACCGCGCTTCCGGCACCGCAGCTTCTGCCGACGGACAGGCTTTCTCGGTCGCTCGCCCATGCCGCGCGCCAGCATCCGGCACGCCTCGGTCTTTACGAAATTAATGCCGGCGACCCGCATCTGCTTCAGCAATTGACCCGCCGGTTCGCCGGGATGGGATGTCCGATCCCGCAGGAGGAAATCACCGTCACTATGGGAACGATGGAGGCACTCAATCTCGCGATCCGCGCGATCACTCGACCTGGGGACATTGTAGCGGTCGAGTCGCCGTGTTATTTCGGCATTCTCCAAATCCTGGAAAGCCTTCGGTTGAAAGCTTTGCCGGTGCCCGGCACTTGCGACCACGGCATCGATCTCGGGCTGCTTGCCTCTGCGATTGAAAAGCATCCGGTCAAAGCGGTTGTTCTCGTCCCGAGTTTTAATAATCCAAACGGGAGTTGTCTCGACGACGAAAAGCGCCGGGGACTGCTCCGTCTCCTTTCCGAGTATGACATCCCCCTTGTCGAGGACGACAACTACGGCGACCTCTATTTCGGAAAAGAACGCCCTCGGCCTGTAAAAGCTCTGGATGACTCAGGGCTCGTTCTATACTGCGGCTCGTTCTCAAAATGCCTGGCGCCTGGGCTCCGAGTCGGGTGGGTGGCCGCCGGAAAATTCGTTGAGCAGGTCCGACGCCTGAAACTCGTCACGACGCTTACCACGCCCGCGATCAATCAGGCAGCGAT
>JBGTNO010000374.1:0-24854 GCA_041743065.1 Chthoniobacterales bacterium | reverse complement strand
CTTTAGGAACAGGACGCGGAGCGTCTGGGCTTGGAGGATGTTCCCGGCGAGGCGCCGGAAACAGCGAGCGGGGCGCTCGCGCTACCCATTTCCTAACTTGGAAATGGTAACTATCTACAGGTTCGGACTAAGCCACTTTTCGGCGGCGGGGACGGACAGGCCTTTTCTCGCGGCGTAGTCTTCGAGCTGGTCGCGGGCGATCTGGCCTACGCTGAAATATTTGGCCTCGGGATGGGCGAAGTAGAGGCCGCTGACGGCGGCGCCGGGATACATGGCGTGGCTCTCGGTTAACACGATGTCGGCGTTTTTCTCGACTTCGAGGAGGTCCCACAGAATCGGTTTCTCGGTGTGGTCGGGGCTGGCGGGGTAGCCGGCGGCGGGGCGGACGCCACGGTATTTCTCGCGGATGAGATCCTCTTTGGAGAGGGCTTCGGTCTCGCCAAAGCCCCAGGCGAGGCGGGCCTGGAGGTGGAGGTATTCGGCGAAGGCTTCGGCGAAGCGGTCGGCCAATGATTTGGCGAGGATGGCGCTGAAATCGTCGTGCGCGAGTTCGTAGGATTGGGCGAGTTCGTCGGCGCCATGGCCGGCGGTGACGGCGAATCCGCCGAGGTAGTCGGGGCGTCCGCTTGACTTCGGGGCGATGAAGTCGGCGAGGCAGAAGTTGGGCTGACCGGACGATTTTTTCATCTGCTGGCGCAGGAAATGGAAGGTGGTGAGTATCTCGGTGCGGTCTTCGCCGGTGTAGAGCTGGACGTCGTCGCCCACGGCGTTGGCGGGGAAAAGGCCCCAGACGCCTCGCAACCGGAGCAGCTTCTCGTCGAGGATGCGCTTCAGTAAAATTTGGGCGTCGTCGAAAAGTTCGCGGGCCTGCGGGCCGACGTGTTCGTCCTCGAAAATGGCGGGATAACGACCGCGCAATTCCCAGGTGTGGAAGAAGGGCGACCAGTCGATGAACGGCACCAGCGTTTCGAGCGGGAGATCCTCAACGACCTGAAGGCCGGTGAAGCTGGGCGCGGCGATGTCGGCGCTGGGCCAGTCGGTGGTAAAGGCGTTGGCGCGGGCGGCGGCGAGCGTGACCATCTTTTTATCGGTGGCTCGGTTGGCGTGTTTCTGGCGGAGCCCTTCGTAGTCGGTCTCGAGCTGGGCGATGTAGGCGGGGCGGCGCTCGTCGCTGAGGAGCGAGCTGACCACGCCGACGGCGCGCGAGGCATCGACGACATGGACGGTGGGATGGGCGTAGTGCGGGGCGATCTTCACGGCGGTGTGCGCCTTGCTGGTGGTGGCGCCGCCGATCATGAGGGGGAGGTCGAACTTCTGGCGCTTCATCTCGTCGGCGACATGCACCATTTCATCGAGCGACGGGGTGATGAGTCCGCTCAGGCCGATGACATCGACGCCGTGCTCGCGGGCGGCGGCGAGGATTTTCTCGCACGAAATCATGACGCCGAGATCGATGACTTCGTAGTTGTTACAGGCGAGCACGACGCCGACGATGTTTTTGCCGATGTCATGCACGTCGCCTTTGACCGTCGCCATGAGGACCTTGCCCTGCGGCTTGGACGCGGCCGTCTTTTCGGCTTCCAGAAACGGCGTGAGATAGGCCACCGCTTTCTTCATGACGCGCGCGCTTTTCACGACTTGCGGGAGAAACATTTTCCCGGCGCCGAAGAGGTCGCCGACGATGCTCATGCCGCCCATGAGCGGGCCTTCGATGACCTCGAGGGGTTTGCTGAATTTCTGGCGGGCTTCCTCGGTGTCGGCGTCGATGTATTCGACGATGCCTTTCACCAAGGCGTGCGAGAGCCGCTCTTCCACAGGGGCATCGCGCCAGGCCTCGCCGCGCCCGATCACTTTGCCGGGGCCGCGTTTCACGGTCTCGGCATATTCGACGAGCCGCTCGGTGGCGTCGGGCCGGCGGTTGAGCAGCACGTCTTCGACCAGCGTGAGCAGCTCCTTCGGGATCTCTTCGTAAACGGCGAGCATGCCGGCATTCACGATGCCCATATCGAGTCCGGCGGCGATGGCGTGATAGAGAAACGCGGAATGCATCGCCTCGCGGACCACATGATTGCCGCGGAACGAGAACGAGATATTGGAAACGCCACCGCTGACCCGGCAGTGCGGCAGGTTGGCTTTGATCCAGCGGGTGGCCTCGATGAAATCGACGGCGTAGTTGTTATGCTCCTCGATGCCGGTGGCGACGGTGAGGATATTCGGATCGAAAATGATGTCCTCGGGCGGGAAGTCGCATTCGTCCACCAGGATGCGATAGGCGCGCTCGCAGATCTGGATGCGGCGCTCGAAATTGTCGGCCTGGCCGGTCTCGTCAAACGCCATCACGACAGTCGCCGCGCCATAACGCCGGACGAGCCGGGCGGACTCGCGGAATTTTTCCTCGCCTTCTTTCAGGCTGATGGAATTAACCACGCTCTTACCCTGGACACAGCGGAGACCGGCCTCGATGACGCTCCATTTCGAGCTGTCGATCATGATCGGGACGCGCGAGATGTCGGGCTCGCTGGCGACGAGATTGAGGAAACGGGTCATCGTGGCCTCGCTGTCGATCATGCCTTCATCGACGTTGATATCGAGGATGTTGGCGCCACCTTCGACCTGCTGGCGGGCAACGGCGAGCGCGGCTTCGAAGTCGCCGTTGAGGATGAGTTTGGAGAAACGCGGGGAGCCGGTGATGTTGGTCCGCTCGCCGATCATCTGGAAACCGGAGGTCTCGTTAATGGTGAGACGTTCGAGGCCGGAGAGATTCAGGGGTAGGGCGGGCGTCTCGCCCGCCGGTTTGGGCGTCTCGCCCGAACCTTCGAAAGATGTGCCGGGCCGGATGCCCGCCGTGCCCGGGAATTCGCGCGCTTGGCAATCGCGCACCGCCTCGGCGATCGCGCGGATATGCGGCGGCGTGGTGCCGCAGCAACCGCCCACAATGTTCAGCCAACCCAGCTCGGCCCACTCGCGAATCTGCGGCGCGAGCGAAGCCGGTGTCTCGGGAAAACCGGTCGGCGACAGCGGATCGGGCAGGCCGGCATTTGGATACACGCTGATCGCGATCGGCGCGACCCGCGCCAGCGCTTCCACGTAGGGGCGCATCTCCTTGGGACCGAGCGCGCAGTTCAGCCCCACGCTGATCGCCGGAGCGTGCGAGACCGAGGTCCAGAACGCCTCCACGGTCTGGCCGGTGAGCGTGCGTCCGCTCAGATCGGTGATCGTGCCGGAGATCATGATCGGCAGGCGCTTCCCGGTCTCATCGAAAAATTGCTGGATCGCGAAGAGCGCCGCCTTGGCGTTGAGCGTGTCGAAAATGGTCTCGACCATCAGCAAGTCCGCGCCGCCCGCGACCAGCCCGCGCACCTGTTCTAAATAAGAGGCCGCGACCTGCTGAAACGTCACTTCACGCTTCGCCGGATCGTTCACGTCACGCGAGAGGGAGAGCGTGCGGTTCATCGGGCCGATTGCGCCGGCCACAAAAGTTGTCCGATCGAATTTATCCGCCGCCTTCCGGGCCAGTTTCGCGGCCTCGACGTTCAGATCGTAAGTGATCTCGCTGAGCCCGTATTCGCCCAGCGTGACCGAGGTGGCGTTAAAAGTGTTCGTCTCGATGATGTCCGCGCCCGCTTCCAGATAATCCGTGTGGATCTCCTCGATCACGTCGGGGCGCGTGAGCACGAGCAGATCGTTCGCGCCTTTCAGGTCGATCTTGTGCTCTTTGAAGAGCGAGCCGCGGTAGTCTTCCTCCGCGAGTTGGTAGCGCTGGATGGGCGTGCCCATGGCGCCATCGAGGATCACGATCCGCTGCCGAAGCAGATCGTCGAGGGTTGCGCGGAAATTGGGAGCAGCCACAGACATTGCTGGAAATTAGGCGCTTACCGCCCGTGCATCAAACACAAAACAAGCTATCGCGATATCCTGATGGATTGCCTCAATTGACGGTAGTATCTCAAACCGCCATCAATGGATGAATGAAGATCACAGCCAATATTGACGAGTCGCTCCTTGCACAGTCGGGCGAATCTGTCGGTTTGAAGGATTAAAACCGAATTGATGCGCAAGGGGATCGGGCAGAAAGCCGCCCGGCGTCTGGCCGCGCTTGCCGGCGCGATGTCCGGCCTGGCGGTGCCTTTACGGGACAGGCTCGCGGCAAAATCACCGAATCCTCCGTCAAAAACAAGGAGCGCGGACGTCCCGTCCGCTTCCGCCCTCTAAATGGAATATGGAAGCGGACAAGATGTCCGCGCTCCTTGAAGGCGGCGCATCGATTGCGCACGGGCGAGACGCCCATCCTACCCCATCTCGATCCCCACCGGGCAATGATCCGAGCCCATCACGTCCGGCAGAATAAACGCCCGCTTCAGTCGCGGCCTCAGCGTTTCACTAATCAGAAAATAATCGATGCGCCAGCCGATGCCCCGCGCCCGCGCCCCACTCATCTGGCTCCACCAGGTGTAGTGCCCGCCGTCCGGCTCGAACTCACGAAACGTATCGACGAAACCCTTTTTCAGAAATGCGCCGAACCCCGCCCGCTCCTCGTCGGTGAAGCCGTGCGTCCGGTGATTCTGCTTCGGGCGCGCCAGATCGATCTCTTCGTGCGCCACATTCAGGTCGCCGCAGAAGACCACCGGTTTCTTTTGCTCAAGCTTCTTCAGATAGGCCAGAAACGCCGCGTCCCACCCCTGCCGGTAATCGAGTCTGCTGAGATCGCGCTTCGAATTGGGCACATAAACGGTGACCAGATAAAAGTCCGCGAATTCCGCCGCGAGCACCCGCCCTTCATTATCATGCTCCGGCAGATTCATCCCAGTCGTCACTTTTTTTGGCTCGATCCGGCTGAACATCACCACGCCCGAGTAGCCCTTCCGCTCCGCGCTGTTCCAGAAAGGATGATAGCCTTCCGCCCAGGCGAGATCGACCACGTCCGGCGTGCACTTCGTTTCCTGCAGGCAGAGGATGTCCGGTTGCTCCCGCTCCAGAAACTCGACCAAGCCTTTACGCAGGATCGCGCGCAGTCCATTGACATTCCAGGAGAGGATCTTCATGTGGCGACGCTAGGGGAGTCGGCTTTCGTTTCCAAGCCTCGCGGCAGGCGGCGCTCCCGAAAACGCACTCCCGAAGCGCTTTCATCACCTCTCTCTGGTAACACCCGGGTCAAGTAGCCCATAATCGTCCTTCCCAGAGTTGGCGGATACACTGATTGCGCCCGTAGCGCGAGCTTCCAGCTTGCCATCCAAACCCGGAGCCTCCGGCTCTGAATTTGAGGAACGACGGCAAGCTGGAAGCGCTGGAAGCTTGCGCTACGGGGCTGCAAATAGGATCGAGGATCGGCATCCTATATGCCACCTGGCGGCAGCTTCACGACTTCGTCGTTCCAATCCTTGCGAGGAGATGGAAGCGAAGCGCTCCAGAGGGGTGTCCGCCGGGATCAAGAACCCCGCGCCTCCACGCCGTGAGTCACCGCTTGAGCGCGGCCAGGCTTTGGCCGACTATCGCGGTTCGTGATTACGCTTTCGGAAAATGTCGGCAGTGACTTCGTCGCACGGGTCGAGGAATGCTTCTCGCCGACCGGATTACTCTCAAAGGCCAGCAAGTTCGAGTATCGCGCCGAGCAACAGCAAATGGCGGTGGCGGTGGCGCGCGCCCTGGAGGAAGAGCGGCATCTCGTCGTCGAGGCGGGCACCGGCGTCGGCAAATCGCTGGCCTATCTGGTCCCGGCGGTCCTGCACGCGCTGGAGCGGAAACGAAAAGCCGTCATCTCGACCTGCACCATCAATTTGCAGGAGCAGTTGATGTATAAGGACATCCCGATCCTGCAAAAAATCCTGCCGGTCGAGTTCGAAGCCACGCTCTGGAAAGGCCGCCAGAATTATCTGTGTCCCGTCCGCCTGGAGCGCGCCCTCGCCAGTGCGTCGGAACTTTTCACCTCGCCCGAGCAGGCGGAGCTGGAGCGCATCCGCGAGTGGAGCGTGACCACGAAGGAGGGCTCGCTGAGCGATTTTGCGGTCGAGCCCGACCCGCAGGTCTGGTCGCAGGTCTGTAGCGAGCATCACATTTGCACGAACCGCACCTGCGGCCAGAACCAGCGCTGCTTTTATCAAAACGCCCGTAAACGCCTCCTCTCGGCGGACCTGGTGGTCATGAATCACACCCTTTTTTTCATGAATCTCGGCGGCGTCGAGGAACAGGCGGAGCGCGACTCCGGTTACTTGTTTGCCCACGATTTCGTCATCTTCGACGAGGCGCACACGCTGGAGGGCATCGCCGCGCGGCAGATCGGGCTCGGCGTTTCGCAATACGGCCTCCGCTATGTGTTGCAACGGCTCTACAATCCGCGCACGAAAAAGGGCCTCTTCACCGTGCTGCGCGATGCCAACGGCGTCCGGCTCGTCTCCGATCTGCTCGATCGCTCGGATAATTTCTTCGCGGATGTGGAACGCGGCTGCCGGTTCGAACGCGGACGGGAGTGCCGGGTGCGGGAGCCGGATCTGGTGGAGGATTCGCTGACCCATCCGCTGGCCGAAGTGCAGGCGCTGATGGTGAACGCCGTCCGTGCTGCCGAGGACGAGTCGCTCCGCGCTGAACTGCAGGACATCGGCCGCCGCCTGCGCGATGCGCGGCACGGGCTGGGCGCGTTTCTTTCCCAGAGCGAGTCGGAACACGTCTATTGGGTCGAGAAAACCGGGCGCTCAGGCCAGTTTCTCACGCTGAACGCCGCGCCGGTGGACATCGCCGCCTGCCTGGAAGAGCTGATTTTTCGCGGAGGCCGCTGCAGCGTGATGACCAGCGCCACGCTCTCGGTCGGCTCGCCCGAGCTGGATTATTTCCGCGAGCGAATGGGCGCGCTGGAGGCCGAGGCGCTGCGGATCGGGAGCCCGTTCGACTATGCCACCCAGATGAAAATCTACGTGCCGAAAAAAATGCCCGATCCGCGCGACGCCGCCTACGAGGAGGCGCTGGAGACGCAGATCGCGCACTACGTGGAGGAAACGAAGGGCCGCGCTTTCGTGCTCTTCACCAGCTACCGCCTGATGGAAAGCCTGGCCGGACGCATGGAAAAGTTTTTCGCCAAAGAGGGCTACAACCTGATGGTGCAGGGCAAAGGCAAGCCGCGCCATCGACTGGTCGAGGAGTTCAAGCAAGACGACCGCCGCGTGCTCTTCGGCACCGACAGTTTCTGGAGCGGTGTGGACGTGCCCGGCGAGGCGCTCTCGAATGTCATCATCACGCGCCTGCCCTTTGCCGTGCCCGATCATCCATTGATCGAAGCGAAGCTGGAGTTGATCCAGGCGAGAGGCGGAGACGCTTTTCAGGAATACTCCCTGCCCGAGGCTATCCTCAAGTTGCGACAGGGAGTTGGGCGCTTGATTCGCACCAGAACCGACACCGGCATCGTGGTCATCCTCGATAACCGCATTCTAACGAAGTTTTACGGCAAAGCCTTTCTCCAGGCATTGCCTGAATGTCCCGTCACCATCGCCTGACGCGCCGGTCGCCCTTGTCTGGCGATTTTCGATCATGCGGTGGGAACGCCTGCGCAAGCTTCGCCATCCGCCGGGCGCGAAGCACTTTCCGCGGGTATCTAAAAGCGAAATGCGGCCCCTGTCTTCACAGAGTAAACCGATTTTTTTCATAATCTTTTTTGGCGAAGGCCCCCGCGTGGCAAGGCCTCTGCTATGGCCCGCTCTGCCGCCCAGCGGTGGCACACCACTAAACTCAAAATACCCTATACACACATCCATGTTGAAAAACCTTAAATTCACCACGCGTGGAGCTCTGAGCATTGCTTTGGCTCTCGCGACCATTCAAAGTGTCGCGACGGCGCAGGAATCCGCCGCAGTCGATCGAGCCACCGGCCGTGACACTTCGGTTGAAGGCACGCCCAATGAAACGGCCAGCCCCACCTACACCGGGGACCGCGCTGGCTACACCACCACTGTGGATGCCAAGGGTTACAAGTCTTACACCAAGATGGAGGAAGAGGCTAAGGTGGATCCAGTGAGCGGTTCGTTGAACCTCGATGTGAATACCCACTTCATCTCCTACGGCCTCGACGTCTGGGCGGCCGGCGCCGCCTGGGACGACGCCCTGTTCAATCCTTCCTTCGAGCTCAATATCGCTCTGGGGGGCGGATTCACCTTCATCATCGGCACTTGGTGGGATGTGAATGACAATGCGGTCTCCAGCATCGGCGGCCGCGGAATCCAGGAAGTGGACGTCTATGGTGGTCTCGGCTACACGGTCGGCCTTGTCAGCTTCACCGCCCTCTATCAGGAATGGATGTATGGTGGCGGTTCCGAGCGCATCGTGGACTTCATCGTTGCTGTCGATACCTTCCTCAATCCCAGCCTCACCATTCACGGTCGCGTGGATGGAGACGACCTTGGATTGGAAGAAGGCATTGTGGGCGTGGTCGGCATCGAAGAAGGCTTCGACGCGGGTCCTGTCAGCATCAGCTTCCCAGCGGCCGTCGCGTTCGCCACGGATAACTATCACGGTGGCGACGGCGGTTTCGCCTACGCCAGCCTCGGGGTGAATGCGAGCGTCCCGCTCACCTTCCTGCCGGGTGATTGGTCCTTGCACGCTGGTGTGACCGGCTACTACACGAACGACGAAGTCATCCCCAGCAACCCTGATGAAACCTTCATCACGGGCAATGCGGGTCTGACGCTCGCATTCTAGCGAACGAAACAGCCCTTTTCCAAAATCAATTTATTGAGGGGGGTTCGGGAAAGCTAGTCTTCCACGAACCCCCCCTTTTTCTCCAGATAACAGACATAGACAAAGCACTTACCTATGAAATTCCCAAAAGTACTCGCGGCCGCCACCGCCCTGGTTGCCTTACCCTTCAATAGTTTTACCCTCCAAGCGGAGGACGAGACCGTCAAAGTCGGCGTTCTTCATTCCCTCAGCGGCACCATGGCCATCAGCGAGACTTCGCTGCGCGATGTCTTGATGTTTGCCTTCGACGAAATCAACGAAGCCGGGGGCGTCATGGGCAGGAAGATTGAGCCCGTGGTGGTGGATGGTGCCTCCGACTGGCCGCTTTTCGCCGAAAAGGCGAAGCAGCTTCTCGAAGTGGATAAAGTCGCCGTCGTTTTCGGCTGCTGGACCTCCGTCAGCCGAAAATCAGTGCTGCCGGTCTTCGAAAAGGATAACGGATTGCTATTCTACCCTGTTCAGTACGAGGGCGAGGAACTTTCCAAGAATATTTTTTATACAGCCGAAGCCGTGAATCAACAGGCAATCCCGGCGGTTGATTACATGCTGAACGAACTGGACCGAAAAAAATTCTACCTGATCGGCACGGACTATGTTTACCCGCAGACGACCAATCTGGTTCTCCTGGAATATCTCCTTTCCAAAGGTGTCCCGATCGAAAACATCGGAGGCGGTCTTCGTAAGGACGACCAGGGCGAAGTGATCTCAGCGGGAAAATACACGCCGTTCGGCCACACCGACTACCAGCAAATCGTGTCCGAGATCAAACAGTTCGCCGCGACTGGCGATGCCTGCGTGATCAACACGATCAACGGCGATTCCAACGTTCCCTTCTTCAAGGAGTTTGCCGCTTCCGGGCTGACCTCGGCGGATTGCCCGGTGGCCTCCCTGAGTCTTTCCGAGGATGAGCTTCGCTCGCTGCCGACCAAGGATCTGGTCGGCCACCTCGGAGCCTGGGCCTATTTCATGTCCATCGAATCCGCGGCCAACCAGAAGTTCATCGACAGCTTCATGACCTGGCTCAAGACCGCCAAGGTCCAGGGCATCGAGCGCGAGAACCGCGTCACCTGCAGTCCGATGGTCCTCTCCTACGACGGCGTTTACCTCTGGAAAGCCGCCGTCGAGAAAGCGCAGAGCTTCGAGGTGGATAAAGTGCGCGAAGTGCTCGAGTCCGGTTCCATCGCCTTCGACGGCCCGAACGGCATGAACACCGTCGAAAAGAATCACCACGTCACCAAAAATGTCTATGTCGGCGAGACCAAGGCCGACGGGCAGTTCAAGATCGTGGAGGAATTCAAGCAGGTGAAACCCGAGCCCTTCCTGAAGGGCACCTTCCAAAAATCGGAATAGACCTGTCAATCACTAGACTTGAGAGGGGCGGGTCCATCCCGCCCCTCCTTGTGTCTGATCCGAGTTTCATAACAATCGCGGATTTCGGGTGCCGGTCTTACTCTTGCTCTTACTCGTAATCTTAATCTGTTTCCGGTCGTCACCGTTAATGCCGGAGATTAAGATTATGAGTAAGAGCAGGATTATGAGAGCTGGTTGACTCGGCTCCGCACCATTCACGTGTGACCGGAATGACACTGCGTTAAGCGCCGCTGCCCCACGGGGGCAGATCATCACAGCCTAGGGCCACGCCCTAGGTATCAGGAATTTAGAGATCAAGCCCTGAAAGGGCGTTACATCACCCCGACTCCCGTCGCCTTCTATCTATGAAGTGTTTCTCCCTTTGCCTGGTCATCCTGCTGGCCATGCTGCCCGCGGCTGGTCGGGGGGCGGATGCCGGGAAGAACGAGACCGCCGCCCGCGCCGCTCTCGAACAGGCCATCCTGGCCCCGGAAGACGACCAAGCCAAGGCGATTGGCGGTCTGGATGAATATCCTACCGCGATCATGCGGGAGGGACTCGATGCCTGGCGAAGAGGCAGCCTCTATCTATACACCGCTCCGGACGGCAGCCGGATTCCCTATCGGCTGGATGCACCGGGACCGGATGGTCTGGTCGGCGGCCTCCGCATCGCGGATGGCCTGCCCCTGCAGGATGCGGCCGGAACCGCGCTTCGGTTCAAGGAGAAAGACCTGGAGCCGGTCGATACCAGTGCCAAGCTGCGCAAGGCGATCAAGAGCGCCCTCGACCTGCTGGCCCTGTCCGACCCCGATCCCGAAGCGCGCAAAAACGCCATCTTGAAGACGGGCATGCAGCAGCGGGTCGCGTCGATTCCGCTGCTGGAGGCCCGGCTGCAAAAAGAAACGGCCCGGTCGGTCAAGAACTCCATCAACGAGGCCATGGCCTTGATCCGACTAGCCATGCCCGACGAAACCGCGAAAGTCGCGGCCCTCGAAGAGCTCGGCAAGATGCAAAGCCTCGCCAGCAAGAGCCTCGTGCAAAAACTGGCGAAAGACGAAACCGCGCCGCCCGCCGTGCGGAAAGCCGCGGGCCGCACCCTCGCCAGCATCGAGGAGCACCTGTTCTGGGTCGATTTTCTCGGGACCATCTTTCGCGGCGTCAGCCTGGGTTCGGTGCTGCTGGTGGTCGCCTTGGGGCTGGCCATTACTTTCGGACTGATGGGAGTCATCAACATGGCCCACGGCGAGATGATGGTGGTGGGCGGCTATGCTACTTATCTAGTGCAGGCGGTCTTCGGGAGCGGCGCTGCGCTGGCTCCGTTTGGATGGTCGTTCACTCTGCCGGGCTTCGGATTCGCCGAGACATCGGTCGCGTATCAAAGCTATTTTATTTTCGCTCTGCCGGTGGCGTTCATCAGCGCGGCGCTGGTCGGCCTGCTGCTGGAGCGGAGCGTCATTCAGTTTCTGTATCGCCGGCCACTGGAGTCGCTGCTGGCCACCTGGGGCGTCTCGCTGGTGATGCAACAGATGTTTCGACTGGTGTTCGGCCCGGCCAACGTGCCCGTCTATTCTCCCAACTGGCTGCTGGGTAGCTTCGTGGTCAACGATATCACCATGAACTATAATCGTGTTTTCGTAATCGGGTTCGCTATCCTGATCGTGCTGGGGACGGCGCTGTTGCTGGCCCGGACCCCGCTGGGCCTTCTGATTCGCGCGGTCATGCAAAACCGGGCGATGGCTTCCTGCCTGGGCGTGCGCACCGAACGCGTCAACCTGCTCACGTTCGCCTTCGGTTCCGGGCTGGCCGGATTGGCCGGCGCCTTTCTCTCCCAGATCGGCAATATCGGCCCGAGCACGGGGCAGACCTATATTGTGGATTGCTTCATGGTGGTGGTGGTGGGCGGGGTCGGCAATCTGCTCGGAACCGTCATTTCCGCGCTGGGGATCGGAACCATCGATCAAATTTTACAAACCCTGTTGCGTAATCCCGTCATCGGAAAAGTGCTGGTGTTGGTTGGCATCATTCTTTTCCTGCAATGGCGTCCGCAAGGCCTGTTCGCCACCCGCAGCCGGGGTCTGGAATCGTGAAGGCGCTCGGAGTCAGCCAGCGAGAAGTGGGAATCGGCGCCTTTCTCGCCTTCGGGCTGGTCGTCGTCATTCCCTGCCTGAACGCTTTCACGCCGGAAGCGAGCGCCCTGCACGTGAGCGGGTTTTCCATCAACCTGTGGGGTCAGTATCTATGCCTAGCCATTGCCGCGATCGGGATCGACTTGCTCTGGGGTTACACCGGCTTACTGAGTCTGGGGCAGATGCTGTTTTTTGCGCTGGGTGGCTATGCTTTCGGCATGCACCTCATGCTCATGATCGGGAAACTCGGCCAGAACAACAGCGACCTGCCCGACTTCATGGTCTTTCTGGGCTATAACCGGCTGCCCTCGCATTGGGAGCCCTTCTATAGTTTCACTTTCGCGGCGGCCGCTGTCTTTCTCGTGCCCGGCCTGCTCGCGCTGATCTTCGGATTTCTGGCCTTCAGGTCCCGCATTCGCGGCGTTTACTTTTCGATTCTGACCCAGGCGCTTACTTATGCGGCCTGCCTCCTGTTTTTTCGAAACGAGCTGACTTTTGGCGGAAACAATGGCTTCACCGACTTCAAGACTATTCTAGGCGCGGGCATCTGGAACCCCGCCACCCAGCGGGGTCTCTACATGGTGACCGCCATCTCACTGGTGGCATGTTACGTTTTCTGCCGCTGGTTAACCTTGACCCGATTTGGCAAGGTGCAGCGCGCGGTGCGAGACAGCGAAAATCGGGTTCTCTTCTCGGGCTACGCGGCGGCAAACTACAAACTTTTTACCTTTGTGGCCGCGGCCATGATCGCGGGATTGGGCGGGGCTCTCTATGTGCCGCAGGTTGGCATCATCAACCCCAGCTACATGACGCCGGCGCGATCGCTGGAAGCGGTCGTCTGGGTCGCGGTAGGCGGGCGTGGCACTCTGATCGGTCCGATCGTCGGAGCCATCGGCGTGAATATGCTCAAAAGCTGGGCCAGCCGAGCCTACCCCGCTTACTGGCCCATCATTTTGGGACTGTTGTTCATCCTGGTCGTGATCTTTATGCCCAAGGGCATCGTCGGTTTGCCGGAACAGATTCGAGGCTGTCTCGCTCGAAAGCGAAAACGGATGCACGAACGGCGGGAGGCTGAGGCTCTGGAGATCGCCCCGGTCGATCCGGCGAAAGGGACCGCACGGTGAAGAAGGAATTCATCCTCCAGGCCGAAGGTGTGAACAAAAGCTTCGACGGCTTCAAGGCGATTTCGGATCTCAACTTTTATGTCGATAAAGGGGAACTGCGCACCGTCATCGGACCGAACGGCGCTGGCAAAACCACTTTCTTGGATCTCATATCGGGCCGCACCAAGCCGGACACGGGCACGATTGTCTTCGGCGATGAGCACGACTTGGTCGCGATGAGCGAGTATCAGATCTATCGACTAGGCATCGGCCGTAAATTTCAGACGCCTAGTGTCTATACAGATCATACTGTCTTCGAAAATATTCTCCTCTCGCTCGGCGGGAAGCGCGGCGTCTTTCCGATGCTCTTCGCCCGCACCACGCCAGCGGAGAAAGACCGCATTCAGGAGGTGCTGGAGACTGTCAATCTGGCCCACCGCGCCCAGGAAAAAGCGGGATCGCTCGCGCATGGTCAAAAGCAGTGGCTCGAAATTGGAATGCTGCTGGCCCAGAATGCCGGTCTTCTCCTGGTGGATGAACCCGCCGCGGGCATGACCGATGAGGAAACCGCCCGCACCGGCGAACTGCTGCTCAAGCTGGCGGGCGAACACACCATCATCGTGATTGAACACGACATGGTCTTCGTCCGCCAGATCGCGACCAGGGTCACGGTCCTGCATCAGGGTTCGGTTCTGTGCGAGGGCACCGTGGATGAAGTGCAAAACAACCCGCGTGTCGTCGAAGTCTATCTAGGCAGAAAGAAACACTGATGCTCGAAGTCCGCGATCTCCAGGTTTCCTACGATGGGTCTCGGGTGCTGCGCGGGGTAAATCTTTCCGTGCCCCCGCGTGCAGTGGTCTGCCTGATGGGGCGCAACGGTGTCGGCAAAAGCACCACCCTGAAAGCGATCATGGGCCTGGTCCGTCCGGATGGCGGCGCGGTCGTGCTGGAGGGGAAGCCGATCGGGCGGTTGGCTCCAGACAAGCGCGGACGGGCCGGTCTGGGTTACGTGCCGCAGGGGCGCGACATCTTCCCGCATCTCACCGTGTGGGAAAATCTGCGGATCGGCCTGGTGGTGCGCAGGGACCGGACGAAAGAGCAGCTGGAGAAAGTGTTCACCCTTTTCCCCGTGCTCAAAGAGATGCTGTCGCGCAAGGGTGGCGTGCTCAGTGGCGGACAGCAGCAGCAACTGGCGATCGCGCGGGCGCTCCTCACCCGGCCGAAAGTGCTGATTTTAGACGAGCCGACAGAGGGGATTCAGCCGTCGATCATCGATCAGATCGGCGACACGATTCAGATGCTGAAGAAAGAGGGCTCAATGAGCATTCTGCTGGTGGAGCAGTATCTCGACTTCGCGCAGGAGTTGGCGGACCTTTTCTACATCATGGACCGGGGAGGGATCGTGGCCCACGGCCCGATCGCCGAACTGACCGGCACGGTGGTCAAAGAACACCTGATGGTCTGACCGTCGGCGCGCTGCGGTGGCGCATTTTGCTCAACTGCCGAAAACTATACACCGATGGAATCGGCTGGCGGCGGATCTCCAAACCAAATTGACAGTGTAAGGCTGGAGATCACGGTGCGATGGCATAACCCGTGCTAAAGAGGCTGCCGTGCCAACCTCGTGCCAGACACTCGTCTCCCAAGCGTTCGACGACTCTCGTTTTATGCTCCGGCTCACGATGGGCGACATCTGTTGTGGTCCGCCGGTTATCTAGTCTGCACTGGAACCTCCTTCTCCGAGCGGTCGGAGCCCCGCTCTTCCACTGGGCTCGCGCACACCTAGAAAGATCCCCTCGATGGGCTTTGGACATTCACACAAAAAGAAAAACGACCGGCGCCGAGTGCGCAGCGTCACAAAAGAAGCGCAACACGACCTTGCCCACAGCGAAGGTGAAGCGCATCACGACGCGCGGGACCATGGTTTCCTGCCAGGAGTGCATCACCATGGCGATCAGCCGGGTGCGCAGAGCCCCTGCCATGCGCCCCCGCAGGGGCGGAACTGGCCGCCGTTCTCGAACCTGCCCGATCCCTATCATCCGCATCCCGGACATCCCGAAGGCTATCCCTGGCCGGAGGTGAAGCATGCGGACTATGGCGCGCCCGGGCGGGTGCCGCCCGGGCATCCGCATCCCGAGATCTTTGACCCGGCCACTCATCAGGGCGCTTGGGCGCGGGCGCGCGAGGCCGAGCTGGGAGGCAAAGGCTGGAAAGAGGAGGTGGAACGCGGCCTGGAATATGGACTCGAAGCCGCTCCCTCGGTGAAAGACCGATCCATTTCCTGCTTTTCACGGGGCGAACTGCCGCACTTCGCGGGAATCAATACCTTTTGCAAAACGCACTATCTGGAAGATGTGCGAAAAGTCGGCCAGTTCGAGGCGGCGATTGTGGGCGCACCGTTTGATATCGGCACGACCTACCGGAGTGGCACCCGGTTTGGGCCGCAGGCCATCCGCCGCATCTCCGCGCTCTACGGCACCTATTGTTACGAAATGGGTGTCGATGTGAGGGAATCGCTTAAATGGTGCGATGTCGGCGACATTTTCACGATCGCTAATATCGAGAAGGGCTTCGACCAGATCTCGAAAGCGGTCGCGCATATCCGCTCAAATAACGTCTTCCCGATCATTCTCGGGGGAGACCACTCGATTGGGTATCCCGACGTGCGGGGCATTGCGCCCTATATCGACGGCCCCGTGGGCATCATTCACATCGACCGCCATGTCGATACGCAGGAAACCGACATGGATGAACGGATGCACACCTGCCCTTGGTTTCACGCCACCAACATTCCGAACGCGCCGCCCCTCAATCTCATCCAACTCGGCATCGGTGGCTGGCAGGCACCCCGCCCCGGCGTGAAGGTCGGACGCTCGCGCGGAACGAGCGTGCTCACCATCGAAGACATCATGATGATGGGCGTGGACCGGGCGGCCGAGATCGCTCTCGATGTCGCCTGGTCGAACGGTGCCAAAGCGGTCTTTCTGAGCTTCGACGTCGATTCGTTGGACGCCGGATTTGTGCCCGGCACGGGCTGGCCGGAGCCCGGCGGCTTCCTTCCTCGCGAAGTGCTCCGGCTGCTGAAACTGGTCGCGCGGGAAGGTCTTTGCGGGATGGAGGTGGTGGAAGTCGCCCCGCAATATGACGTGGGCGACATCACCGCTTTGATGGCAACCCGCGCCATCATGGACGTCCTGGCGACCCTGATCGACGCCGGTAAAATCGGGACCAAACCGGAGACGCGTCTGCCGCCCCCGCCCTACGCGCAGAACCGATCTCCCGAGGCGAAAAAGCGTAAATCGAAGAAAAAAACCGAATAATTAACTAACTAACTAAACACACACACCATGAAACTGAAACACCTAGTCACTGCCGCCGCGGCCTGGATCGCGCTCACCGGAAGCGCCCTGGCCGAACCTCTCAAAATTGCCTATTCCGATTGGCCCGGCTGGGTCGCCTGGGAGATTGGCATCCAGAAGAAATGGTTCGAGGAAGAGGGCGTGGAGGTGAAATTCATGTGGTTCGATTACGTGCCGTCGATGGACGCTTACGCCGGCGGCCAGGTGGACGCGGTGACGATGACCAACGGCGACGCCCTGGTCACCGGCGCCACCGGCAAGCCTTCGGTGGGTATCATTATCAACGACTATTCCAACGGCAACGACATGATTGTCGGGGCGCCGGGCATCGAATCGCTGACCGATTTGAAAGGGAAGAAAGTGGGCGTCGAAGTGGGCTTTGTGGTGCACCTGCTATTGAACAAAGGCCTGGAAGCCAAAGGCGTCGACGAGAGCGCAGTGGAGTTGGTCAACACGCCGACCAACGAGACGCCGCAGGTGCTGAAGTCGGGGGCGGTCTCCGCCATCGGTGCCTGGCAGCCCAACTCCGGGCAAGCGCTCAAGGCGGTGTCCGGTTCCAAACCGCTCTTCACCTCCGCCGATGCGCCCGGCCTAATCTACGACGGCCTCTACGTCTCGCCGGAATCGCTGGAGCAGCGGCGCGAGGATTGGGCCAAGGTCGTGAAGGTCTGGTATCGCATCGTCGATTATCTCAAGGACGATGCCAACTTCGACGACGCGCTGAAGATTTTGGCCGGGCGGGTCTCGGTGAGCCCGCAGGAATATGAGTCCTTCTATCGCGGCACTTACATTCTGTCGCTGGCGGAGGCGCTGGAGCGTTGGAAGAAAGGAGACGGGCTCGACTCGATCTATGGCTCCTCCAAGATCGTGGATGACTTCAATCTAAAAAACGAAGTTTATAAAGAGAGCCAGGACATCACCAAGTATCTCGATCCCAGCTTGACGGAGGAATACGCCGAGAGCGTCAAGAAATAGCCAAACTCTCGGCAGCCCTGTTCGCATGAGTCGACCGCGCCCATCCCGTTCCTGGTTTCGTATCGGACAGGATGTGCCGTCCCATCGTGCCGGGCTGCTGACAGCTTGCTCGTTCCTGCTGCCGCTGATTCTCTGGTGTGCAGTTAGCTATACACCGTGGATCTGGCATCCCGATATCAAGTTGGAGCTGTCGGCGGATCGGGCCAACATCGCCACTTTCTACACGGCAGGAGATCATGTCAGCCGGGAATACTTTCCGACCTTTGTCGGAGCGGTGCGACAAGCTAATCGGCTGGTCGAGCAGCAGGCACTGGCGACCGAATCGCCGCGCCAGATCAAGCGAGCCAACCTGAAAAAACTGCGTCACCTCGCGCCGATCGCGGTGGGCAATGGTTGGCTGACCCCGGAGGAACGGGTGGACGATGCGAAGCTCTATCGAGTCTGGGCCGATCTGGCCGAAGGGCGAAAAGAGGCGGTGCGGCCGGCACTGACGCCCGAGAACCAGCAGATCGTGGCGCAAAATTGGGCACGACTACGCACGCCCACGGGCACGTATGACTACACCGCCTTGCCCGAGCGACCGCTGCTGAGTCTCGTGCCACAAGGTCGCCCGGCCAATCCAGTCTATCTCCCCGCGCCGCATGAAGTCGTCCAGACGGGCTATCGCGATTGGACCACGCCCAGTGCCAACGATGGCCCGACCATGGCCGAGCGCATGCGGCACTCGATCAAGATCGTCTTTGGCGGCTTTTTCCTGGCGGCCCTCGTCGGGGTGCCGATCGGAATTCTGTCCGGGATCTATACAACCTGTTCGCGTCTGTTTGAGCCGTTTATCGACTTCTTTCGCTATATGCCGGCGCCGGCTTTTGGCACGTTGCTGGTGGCGGTCTTCATGGCGCATGACGCGCCGAAGATCGCCCTGGTTTTTCTCGGCACCGTATTCCAACTCATCCTGGTCGTGGCGAAAACGACGCGGCAACTGGACCGCTCGCTGCTGGAAGCCGCGCAGACTCTGGGTGCGCGTCCGCGCCACTTGCTCGCTCGGGTCGTGGTGCCCGGCATCCTGCCCGATCTCTATAATGATCTGCGCATCTTGCTGGGTTGGGCCTGGACTTGGCTGGTCATCGCCGAGCTGATCGGGGTGAAAAGCGGGTTGACCGAATTTATCGAGACGCAGGGGCGTTTCCGCAATTTCGATCGCGTCTATCCCGTCATCATCGCCATTGGGTTGCTCGGCTTTTTCACCGATCAGATCCTGGCCTTCGGTCGGGCCATCTTTTTCCCGTGGGTCGGCACGCCCTCGCGAGGTCCGGCGAAGTGGATCCTGCAGGGTCTGCGAGGGGTGCGGTCGTTCTTTGGCTCGGCGATTCGGGATCGGGAAATGGGGCCGCGCCGGGTGGCCAATCTATCTAGCCCGAGCGTGGCGGGAGGAGGGGCCCAACCGTGAGCGCCGTGCTCGATCTCCCGGATTATCGTGAGCAGTCGCCCACGGTGGCGGCGCGTTTTCAGAAACTAAAAGAGCGCCCCGTCGTGCTCGAGACCCACGGACTGGCCAAGCGCTTCGTCACGCCGCACGGCAGGGTCAGCGCCCTGGAGGACATCCATCTCGCGGTGCATCGGCGCGAGTTTCTCACCATCATCGGCCCGTCCGGTTGCGGAAAATCGACCCTCATCCGCATCCTGGCCGGGCTGGAGAGCGCGACTGAAGGCCGCGTGCTGCTCGACGGCCATCCGGTGACCGGTCCTGGCTCGGAACGCGGGATGGTGTTCCAAGGTTACACCTTGTTTCCGTGGCTGACGGTGAAGAAGAACGTGATGTTTGGCTTGCAGATGAAGGGGCAGGGCGGCGGCGAGGCGGATAGCCAGGCTCGGCAGTGGATCGATCTCGTGGGCCTGTCGCGATTTGAAAATTCCTATCCGCACCAGCTCTCGGGGGGGATGAAGCAGCGGGTGGCTATCGCCCGGGCATTGGCGACCCAGCCGCGGGTGTTGCTGATGGATGAGCCGTTTGGCGCGCTCGATGCCCAGACGCGCTGCCAGATGCAATCCTACCTGCTGCAGATCTGGCGGAATGTGGATGTGACCATCATCTTCATCACCCACGACCTCGATGAGGCGACCTATCTGGCGGATCGGATCCTGGTGCTCGAGGCCAATCCTGGCCGGATGCGTGAGGTGATCGAGGTGCCGGTGCCGCGTCCGCGCGAGGTGGAGCAAATTCTTTCCCCCGAGTTCCTGGCCACGCGGAAACGGCTCGAGGAACTGATCCATCCGCCCGGCGACGCCCGGAGCGACAAGTTGCCGATGCTGAAACTAACCCGCGTAGGCGACGAAGTGGAGTGACGCGATGACGACGACGACCCCTGTCTTTGCGGTGCCGGCCGATTTCGCGGTCGATCGCGCGCAGCTCGAAGCGACGCGGACCAAGCTGGAGGAATTGGGCGTGGAGTTCTGTCTCGCCACCTATGTCGACATCCATGGCGTACCGAAGGCGAAGGTGACTCCGCTGGCCAGCTTCGAAAAGATGGCGCATGGCTCGGAGTTATTCACCGTCGGCGCGATGGAGGGCATGGGTCTGGTGGGGCCGCAGGAGGATGAAGCGGCGGCGGTGCCCGATCTGGACACGTTGATCCATTGTCCGTGGGACAAACGCCTGGCCTATTTCTCCGGCGATCTCTATTACCACGGCGAGCCGTATGCGCATGCCTCGCGGCAAATACTGAAGCGTCAGCTCGAGCGGGCGCATGCGCTGGGGTTCACCTTCAATCTCGGCTGCGAACCGGAATTTTACGTGCTGCGGGTGGATGCAGCGAGTGGGCAACTGTCGGCCATCGCCCAGACGCGCTATCCTGGTCTTTGCCCGGCCTACGATGTGAAGCAGACGTTGGGAGCGCTCGACTTTCTGCGCCCGATGGCGGCGTATCTGCAGGAGCTGGGCTGGTCGCTTTATTCATTCGATCAGGAAGGCGGGCACAGCCAGTTCGAGTTCGACTGCCAGTATGCCGATGCGCTGACGACGGCGGATCGACTGATCTTTTTCCGGTTGATGGCCAAGCAGGTGGCGGAGATGGCGGGGCTGACGGCGACCTTCATGCCAAAGCCGTTTGCCGACGATTTCCGGTCGGGCAATCATTTCAACATGTCGTTGGCCGACGCCGCGACGGGCGAGAACCGCTTTGCGCCTGGCGCCCACGGCAATGTGCTGGCGGAGAAATACGGCATCCCGCTGTCGGACCAGGCGTATCGGTTCGCGGCCGGCTTGCTGCAGCATGGACCGGCGCTGACCGCCGTCACCTGCCCGAGCTACAACAGCTACCAGGGCCTGATCGCGCAGGGCGACATGCCCGACATCAGTTGGGCGCCGGTGCTGCAGGCCTATGGGCGCAACAATCGCTCGGCGATGCTGCGCCTGCCGCTGAACCGATACTGCGTGGAAAATCGCGCGCCCGACATGGGCTGCAATCCCTACCTCGCCGCCGCCGTGCAGCTGGCGGCTGGGCTGGACGGCATCGAGCAGGAGCTCGATCCCGGCGCACCGCTCAACGACAACTGCTACCAGCTCACCCGCGCCGAGATGCAGGCGGCGGGCATATCGTTTCTCCCGCGGACCTTGCTGCACGCGCTCGAGGCTTATGAAGCATCGCCGCTGATCGAGCGCGTGTTTGGCGAGTTCAAGGATATCTTCTACCGGCAGAAGCTGCAGGAGTGGGAGGAAGGCTTTTACGGCATCAACCCCGAGCATCGGGCGAAACGACTGCACTATGTCTGACGCCGCCGCCGTCATCGCGCCCCGCCCGCCCTCGCCGCGCAGGCGGTGGCTGGAGTTCCACCGTTCGCTATCGCTGCGGACGCGGATCGCGCTGGCGCTGGCGGCGTGGGCTCTCCTGCTCGGGGCCTGGCAATATTATCCGACGGCGCATCCCGACATGGCCATGCTCTTCCCGCCGCCGACGCAGGTGGTGCGCACGTTGGGGGAACTGTTTGCGAAGAAAGAATACGCCACCGATGTCGGCCGCAGCTTGTTGCGGGTAGGGATCAGCTTCTCGCTGGCGGTGGCGGTGGCGATGCCGATCGGGTTGATGATGGGAGCGTTTCCGGTGGTGGAGGCGTTTCTGAACCCGATCGTCTCGCCATTTCGATACCTACCCGCGCCGTCTTTTATCCCGCTGCTGCTGGCTTGGCTGGGGACGGGCGATACGCAGAAGATCGCGCTGCTCTTCATCGGCGTGATCTGGTTTCTCATCTCGCTGTTGATGGACGATGCCAAGCGCCTGCCGTCGGGCCTGATCGACTCCGCGCGCACCCTCGGCGCCGGGCGATGGTCGGTGGTGTGGAAGATCATCCTGCCGGCCGCCCTGCCCTTTTTCCTCGATACGATCCGGCAGATGCTGGCGGTGAGCTGGACCTACCTGGTCATCGCCGAGATCGTCGCCGCCACCGATGGGGTGGGCGCCGTGATGATGCGGGCCAAGCGACTGGTGCGGATGGACATCATCATGGCCGGCATCCTCACCATCGGGCTGCTGGGCTTTGCCTCCGACCTGTTGCTGCGCGGCTGCCGCTGGCTGGCCTTTCCTTATCTGCGCCCTGCGGCGCGTTAGACTCCACCACACCAACCACCACCACACCACCAACCACCACACCACCGATACCGATGAAAAAAAAGATCCTGCCTCTACTTCTCCTGGCGCTGCTGGGCGCCTGCCACCTGCCCGTGCAAGCGGCCGATAAACCGAAGGTCCGCGTCTCGCTCTTCTCGTGGCCGGGCTACGGCTTCTGGTTTATCGCGCAGGAGAAAAACCTCGCGCCCGACTTGGAGCTCGACGTGCAGATCATCGAGGATCCTTACGAGAGCTTCGGCCAGATGGCGGCGGGGCATCTGGATATCACCTCGAGCACGGTCGAGTATGGCCCCATCGCCGCTGACTCGAAAGTGCCGGTCAAGCTGGTCACCTACACCAATCCCTCGACCGGGACGGACAAGATCATCCTGGCGCCGGACATCGAGGATCCCAAGGAGCTGAAAGGAAAAACCGTCGCCGTGCTCGAGGGCGGGCTGACCCAGATCTACATGGGCATCTGGCTGGAGAATAACGGGGTCGCCTTCGACGAGGTCAAATACGCCAACGTGATCATGGACGACGCCGTGGCGGCGATGGTGAGCGGCAAGGTCGCGGCTGGCGAGTTCTGGGAGCCTTTTGGCAGCGCGGTGCTCTCGGCGCTGAAAGGCTCGCGCGTGGCCGCGACTTCGCTCGATCCCTATTTCCAAAAGACCGCTCTGCTCGGCGACGGCATGTATATGTCGAAAGCTTTCCTGGATAAACCAGACGTCGCGGCCCAAGCGCTGCGCGCCTATTTCGACGCGGTCGCTTTTTGGAAAAAGAACCCGGAGGAAGGCAACAAGATCATCGCCCAGGGGCTGAAGTTCGACGTGAAAGACGTGGAGAAAGTGATCAGCGCCGACGGCACATCCTATGAAGGCGGCATTTACGTCTTTGGTCTGGACGACGCCGCCACCTTCATGGGCGTGAAGGCCGGCGACCCGCCGCTGGGGCTGAAGAACGGCCAGATCCAGGATCACTGGGCGCTCACGACCAAATGGTGGAAAAAGTTCGGCCTGGTGAAGGGCGACCCGAAGATCGAGCAAGGGGTCGAGTTGGCGCCGCTCAAAGCCATCGCCGGAGCTGATTGATGACTGCGCCCGCTTTCACCTCTCCCGCGCGCGGGAGCGTCGGTCCGGCCGATTCGTCGCTTGACGATCTGCTGGCCGAAGTGCAGCGCCGCGCCGATCGACCGCTGGCCGAGGCCATCACGCTGCCGCCGGAGGTCTACACCAGCCCGGCGTTCTTCGATTGGGAAACGCGCGAGGTGCACCGGCGTGAATGGCTGGGCCTGGCGCACATCTCGCAGCTGCCGCAGCCGGGGGATTTCCTAAATCTCGAAGTGCTGGGCGAACCGCTGATCGTGGTGCATGGCAAGGACGGCGTCTATCGCACGCTCTCGCGGGTCTGTCCGCATCGCGCCATGGACATCATGCCGCCCGGCTTCGGCTACGATGGACACGGTCCGGCCGAGCGCCGGGACGAGGGCGAGAGCTGCGGGCATACCCGGTTGTTTCTGTGCCCGTATCACCATTGGAGCTTCGAGCTCGACGGGAAATTGAAGGCCTGCCCCGAGATGCATCTGGCCCACGATTTCCAGCGCGAAGAGCACTCGCTGGAGACCTTTCGCACCGAAGTCTGGCAGGGTTTTATTTTCGTCAACCTCGATGGGCGAGCCCAGCCGGTGGCCGAGCAATACGCCCCGCTGGGGCAGGATATTGCCGGCTGGGACACCGGTTCCATGCAGTTGGTGATCGAGCGCGCGTGGGAATGCCCATTCAACTGGAAGGTGTTGGTGGAAAATTTCATGGAGCCGTATCACCACCTTGGCGCGCATGCCAAGACGCTCCAGCCACTCATGCCGGCCAAGAACACCTGGTGTGCCGGCGAGCGGGCCCACAGCATCCGGCTGAACCTGCCCTTGAAAGAATCGGCCCTGGCGGAGTTGCGCGCGGCCGATGCCGAGGAAACTTCGCGCGGGTTCCCGCTCATCGCAGAGCTGCCGGGCGAGCACCAGGAGCAGTGGAGCGCGTTTTTGGGTTTCCCCTCGTTCCTGCTCTTCTCCGGTCCGGATCGCATGATCTGGTATCGGATCGATCCGCTGACCCCGCAGCGCAGTCGTCTGCTCACGACGGTGCTGGTGCGGCCGGAGGTGCCGCAACTGCCCGACTACGCCGAGCGGCATGCCGCGCAAGTCCAGATGCTGATCGATTTTCACCTGGAAGACATGGAGGTGTGCACAGCGGTGCAGCGCGGGCTAAACGGGCAACGCCATCGGCCCGGGCGGCTGAGTCATCTGGAAATGCCCATCTGGTTGCTGCAGCGTTATCTCGCGGCGCGGGCGCGGGGGACGTGGCCGACGCTGGACCGACCGGCCGCTCCGGCGCAGCGATGATCGGGCCCCTACCCCAGATGATCGATCTGCCGCCGGGCGCATTCACGATGGGCGAGATGCCGCAGGATAAATTTGCCGACGATACCGAGCGCCCGGCCCATCGGGTGCGGCTGGCGCGCCCCATCGCCATGAGTCGGCTGCCGATCACCGAGGCGCAGTATGCAACCTTCCTAGCGCGCCCCACCGCCGTGCCGGATTGGCCGGTGGCGCATGTCTCCTGGCACGAC
>JBGTNO010000373.1:0-3402 GCA_041743065.1 Chthoniobacterales bacterium | reverse complement strand
TTAGCTATTGGCGACTGACGGAAGCCGCGGAAATCGCCATCAGCCGGAATCTTGCGGCGGGACATTACGAGAACTTCTACAGCCGCTATCGCGGCGACACTTATCGCACCATTGGCGGTATGCAGAATGCCGTCGAGGGCGCCGGAAATCTCCTGGCCAAAGACATCGGATGGGTCACTGACGAGATGCCGGTGGTCAGTGCAAAGGCACGCGATTTCCGACCGACCGACGACTCCGCCGCCATCGACCGCGGAGCGAAAGTCTTCGTGCCCTGGTCGCTCTACGGCACGGTCGGGGAATGGTATTTCCGGCTCCAGCCGAGCAAGCCCGGCGAGGTGCTTTCCTATGATCTCTACCCTCAGGAATTCTATTCGCATTTCGACATGATGCAGCTCGGCGGTGCCATGCCGGATAACCGGCTGGCCGGCGAGGGATTCACCGCCACCGACTACGTTCCCGGCGTGCTGGAGGACTGGACGGACACGAGCGCACTGCGTTTCGACGGAACCAAGACACTCCAGTTGCCCAACGAAAGACTAGTGAAGGATTTCTCCTTCAAAGGCCGCGGCAGTGAAGTCAGCGTCAAAGGCACGGACCGCCGCACCGTGCGGATGACAGATAACAATTTCCTCGTCGAAACCGTGCTCCAGCGCGCCGCAGGAAACGCGGGCACCCTCGTTTCGAAGAGCAATGACGCCGCCGGATACGCGCTCGGATTCACGGCCGAGGGGCTTCCCGTGCTTACCTTGAAAGGCGGCGGCCAGACGGTCGCCTCCACCGGCTCTCAGCCGTTGACCGCCGGGATCTGGCATCACCTCGTGGCCGAGGTGGATCGCAAGGCGGGAACCGTCGCGTTCTATCTCGACGGAAAAGCCGATCCGTCGCCCACGGTCGCGGGTGCCGCGCTGGCCGCAGAGGTTTCCATCGATAACGAGGCCGACTTCATCGTGGGCGAGAGGTTCGCCGGTGCGCTCGATTTTCTGCGTGTCTCGCGCGGCACGCTGGCCGATGCCGAAACGACGATCGGGGAGCTGATGAGCTGGCAGTTCAACGGCCCGCAACTGCATGACATTACCGGCCGCGCGCCAGTCGGCGAGCGCCGCGACATCGGCGCGATCGAGCACCCGACCGCCACGGGAGTGCAGCCGATCAAATACGATCCGCCGCAGGAAACGGCCAAGCCCGCCGAGGAGAAAAAAACCGATGGCGACACCTTCCTGACCGGTGCTGACCGGACGGTCACCACGACCGACTGGGGCACTATTTCCACGCCCAAAGAAGTCGCTCCTGGCGGCAAAGCGGTGGTGCAGGTCGCGTTTCCGACCGAGACGATTCCGAAGGAAATGGTCATGAAGATGGACCTACACGGCTTCGTGGGAGGACAGCGCAAAACCGGCATCGGCAGCGCCGCTCCGATCAAGGTGAAGCCCACGGTGACGACGCCTTACTCCGCCACACTGAAGATTCCGCAGACGGCGGGGATGAACCAGGTGAACGTGATCATCTACATCTCGCCTGACGGCACCTTTGCTAACCGCAAGTTCACCGCGTCACCGTCCATCAAAGTAGTCGTCGGTGCAAAATAGGGGAGCACACGCGTCCCGCGCTGAAAACGAACCTTTTATATACATGCGGGGTTTCCCGAGGTCTTCGGCGGGACGCCGAAGACGACACGCGGGACGCGTGTGCTCCCCATAAATGATCTCACCATCTCAACTCCAAAACATGGCCCGCCGGGTCGTGGAAGCTAACGTCGTTAAAACACCCGATGGCGTTTTATACTTTGGGTCCGGCCAGGATTTCGGGCTCCGCATCTACACCCGCGACATCGCCTATTCCGGCGTGCTCGGCCTCAACCGGGAATATCCCGAGCTCATGGCCAGCAGCCTGGAAGTCAGCCGCGAAGCCCGGTGGAACCTGCAGTTCCGGGTGACGCCTGGTCACGATGTGCGGGAGATTCCGGTGGACTGGCAGATTCACGACGGAGACGAGCTCGATCTCATCGCGCACTACCAGACCAATTCCTACACTCGCCACAGCGACGACGCCGTTTGGCTTTGGGCCGCCAGCGACCTGAAGCAATGGTGCGGCGACCGGGCGACCTGGTCGTGGATCTATGAAACGGGCGCGCGCTTTTTTGAAACTTTCTACGAGCCGTGGCGTGATCCGGAGACGGGCCTGTTTTTCGGCCAGAGCAGCTTTGTGGATATTCACTTTGCCGGCGCGCGCCGAACGAGTGGCTACCCGGTCGAGTTTGAGCTGAAAGACTGCGTCCTGCTGAAAGCGCTCAGCACAAACTGTCTTTTTTATAAAGCAATGGAAGTGATGGCCGAAGCGTCCGACGCCCTTGATCAGCCACAGGACGCGGAGAGCTGGCGGGCTAAAGCGCGTGCCCACAAAGAGAACATTCTGAAACGGCTGACCGGGCCGGACGGGCAGTTGCGTTATTACCTTGGCCGGGACGGTAAACTGGCCGAGCAGCGGCACGCGCTCGGGATCGCGCTGGCGGTTCTTTTCGATATCCTGGAAGGCGAAGCGGCCGTCCGGGCTCTCGAACTTTACCCGCGGACCGACTGGGGTTTCCCGCTGTTCGTGCCGTTTCTCCCTGGCGATCACATTTATCACAACCACTCCGCGTGGCCTTTCGTCGATGCCTTCATGTTTCTTGCGCGCAAGAAGGCGCTTGGCATCGACGAATCGGAGAATCACTTTCGAATGCTGGAAAAGGCAATCGTGGATGACTCGCTCATGGAGGTATGCGATGTGCGCAACGGCATCGCCCGCGGCAGCCGGGACCAGCTCTGGACCGCGGCGGCGGCTTTCAGCCTCCTGCACGGCCCAAAGTAGCCTCTGATTGTCGGTTGGCGGATGACATTTGATTTGCCCGATTCCCTTCTGCTTCCGCGTGCGACTAATCTGGCGACCTGCGTGCGCGAGCCGGAGGTTTTGTAGTGCGCGGCAGTCTTCTGCCGCTTTCGGAATGGGCTTCGGGTGCGGAGAGGTCCGCCTCGGAAGACACTCCCGTCACTATATAGATTGGAATTCTGTCGGCGCCGGCGGATCGAGATGCATCCTTTTGCCGGGGTTTTCGACCGGTTCGCGATGGCCGGGCGACTGCCCCATGGGCAAAGGCGGGACGGCGACGGACTTCAGCTTTTTATCCGGGGTTTCCATCTGTTTTTCGAGGAAAACCATGGCCGCGGCGGCGAGTCCGTCGTAGTCGAGGAGAACTGTGGCCACGGGGTAGGGTCCGAACGTGGTGAGGTCGCCGGCCACGGTGGCCAGGAGGACATGCTTTCCGGGGACTAGCCCGCGCTCCAGTGTGGCCAGCCCCGCTGAGATGAGTCCCGTGGGTGAGTAGGCGAAAATGCCAGTGCGGATCTCGTGTCCGGCCAGGCTGGC
>JBGTNO010000372.1:0-3228 GCA_041743065.1 Chthoniobacterales bacterium | reverse complement strand
GGCGGCGTTGTCCGCTCTGGCGGGCTTCGGGCCGCCTTCGGGCCGCGGCCGCAGCGTTCCGACGAATCGGTCCTGCTGGCGCTGCGCTCCGGCGAGGATTTCCTGAAAGTGCGCGGTCCATCCGGGATCGGGAATTTCATGCTGGATATCACTGCGCTCGGCAGCCCCGGAGTAACGGCGCTGGTGGTGACGCTCGGAGCGATCTTCCTCCTGCTGCTCCGGCAAGGGTGCAGCGCCCTTTTCCTGATCGCGGCGGTGAGTGGCGTGGGTTTGCTTTCCACGCTGCTGAAGGGAGGATTTCACCGGGCCCGGCCCGACCGGTGGTGCCCCACTTTCGCGGTGGTGGATAATCGGCGCGGCATGATTCCGCTTGAGCGGCGGCGGGCTCCCCGCGAAGTTGTCTGTCTCCGATGCGACGCGTGCTCTATCTCCTCGTCCTGCTGCTCTCCGGGCTGACGGGTTTTTCCGCCGCTCCGGCGCGGGCGGAGGTGGTGGTGGTGCCGCTGGAGGGGGAAATCGGCAAAGCGCAATTCATCTTCCTGCGCCGAGCGCTGAAGGAAGCGGCGCGGGAGAAGGCTTCGGCGGTCATCATCGACCTGGATACGCCGGGCGGGCGGCTCGATGTCGCCATCGAGATGATCGACGCGCTGCACGCGGTGACAGTGCCGACCATTACCTACGTGAATCCGAACGCCGGCTCGGCGGGTGCGTTGATCAGCCTGGGCACGGGCAAGATCTACATGGCGCCGGTCAGCGCGATCGGGGCGTCCGCTGTGGTGATGGCTGGCGGGCAGGATCTTCCGGAGACGATGCAGGATAAGACGACCTCCTATTACTCCAAATACTTCCGGAGCGCGGCGGAACGGGGCGGCTACGATCCGGACCTGGCGGAAGCCTTCATCAATAAGGATAAGGAGATAAAACGGGGAGAAAAGACGCTGAGCGAGAAGGGCTCGGTCCTGACGCTGAGCGCACGGGAGGCGATCATGCCGGTGGACGGGAAACCGTTGCTGGCCACGGGCATCGCGGACTCCATCGACGACATTGTGAGCCGCGAAGGGCTGGCCGGACCGGTGAAACGGGTCGAGCCGGCGGGCTTCGAGTCGCTGGCGTTCTGGATCACGAAGCTCGCTCCGCTCTTCCTGATTGGCGGAATCGTCGGGACTTATCTGGAGTTTAAAGCGCCTGGCTTCGGCATTCCGGGAGCGTTGGCGGCGGTCTGTTTCGGGATTTATTTTGCGGGGCATCTGCTGGCGGGGCTGGCGGGCTATGAGGTCATCGGGCTGTTTGTGCTGGGACTGGCGCTGGTGCTTCTGGAGGTGCTGCTGCTGCCGGGGGTGATCATTCTGGCGGCGGCGGGCACGGTGCTGATGCTGGCCTCGCTGCTCTGGACAATGGTGGATCGTTATCCGGGCGGACCGGTGATTCCGGCGGCGGGGACGCTGTTGCGACCGGTGCTGAACCTGACCGGTGCGATGCTGATCAGCGGAATGGTCATCGCGGTGCTCGCAGCCATCCTGCCGCAGACGGCCTGGTTTCGGCGAATGACGCTGCAGGCGGTGATTCCGACGGCCAGCCGGGCCGCCCTGGAGAGCTGGGTCGGCCAGATGGGCGTGAGCACCACGGCGCTGCGGCCGACGGGGACGGCGGAGATCGAAGGAAATTTGGTGGATGTGGTAACCGACGGCGAATTTCTGGAAGCGGGCGTGCCGCTGCGGGTGGTGGCCCGGGAACGGATGCGCACCTTGGTGGAGCGAGCGTGAAACTGGACTTCCAGCGAGCGGACGGTGTGTCTCGTCTTACTGTTCCTTACCGGTCAAGACCGCCCGACACGCGGAGCAGGCGATTTTTCCGCGAACAGTTCCTGCACGGAAAGCCCCCATCCAGTAGTGAAAGCAAGTAGGAGTGATCCCAGGAGGCGATCTTTCGTTTGCTTGATCCCGGCCTTTTGGGTGGGGTCGCGCTTGAGGAGGTTGAGGGCCAGCCCGCGCACGGCGGGCTTGAGCCAGGGATCGAACACGGTCGCCTCCAGGTGGCGGAGAAACTCGCCCACGCGGTTGCGCCAGCCGGTTTTCTTCTCATCGGCGCGCGAGGCGACGAAATCCATGGGACCGGAAAGATAGACGCGAGCGCCGCGGAGGAAGTTGGTGTCGGGTATTGTGGGATTTTGGCAGGGCAGCGCCGGGTTGGTGAGCGTGGAGCGCGGGGCTTTTCAAGTCGGGGAAAATCCGGCAGATTCGCGCCATGCGTCTCCCCACCACCTGGAAACTCCCCGAGCAGCTCGTCGCGCGGCTCGGCACGCGCGGGCAGGGGAAACAGCGCGCGATGACGGCGGAGGGACATCTGCTTCTGGTGCTGCACAAAGCGCCCTCGGCGGACGCCATCGAACGCGAAATAGCGCTCTTCTGGCGCGACCCGGCGGGCGGTTGGCATTCGCATGATGACGGGCAGGGCGTGCGGTCGCTCATCGGGCATCTCGAAGGCTACGTGCAGCGCGAGGAAGCGCTGGAGAAACGCTTCCGCACCGCCGGGCATTCCGCCGATTATTTTGCCCTGCTCCAGGCCGCCGCACCGCTCGTGAGGGCGAGCCGCAACATGCACGAGGCGCTCCAGGCCGCCCGCGAAGCTATGCCGGAAGACGGCGACCTGATCGACCTGCGCGACTGGGCGGGTAACCTGCACCGGAACTTCGAGCTGCTCTACACTGATTCCAAAAACGGCCTCGACTATGCCATCGCCCGCAAAGCCGAGGAGCAGACTGCGCTCGAGCAGCAGTCCCTGCGCTCGGCGGACCGGCTGAACGTGATGGCCGCGCTCTTTTTCCCGCTGACCGCCATCGCCAGCGTCTTCGGCATGCAGCTCCACCACGGCCTGGAAGACACTTCGGCGTGGCTGTTCTGGCTCGTCTTTCTGGTGGGGATTGCCCTCGGTTTCGTGATGCGCGCCTGGGTCCTCGCCGCCCGCCGGCCCGGCGCCTGAGGATGGCGCGCCTGACAACCTTGCGCGCCCTCCGCTCGCTCCCAAGTCAAGCTTGTGGGCGAGGGAGACCCTGGGGAGCAGGGCGTATTCACGAAGGGGATTTGAAATTGGGGCGGCGGGCGGTGACGGCGCTCACGGCGCGGCGGGCGTGATCGGGCGACATGCGGGCGGCGAAGTCGGTGGTGGTGTGGTTCTCAGGCTTCTTGCGATGGCTGCGCCATTCCAGGAAGAGGCTGTGGCCAGGCGCGC
>JBGTNO010000371.1:0-2494 GCA_041743065.1 Chthoniobacterales bacterium | reverse complement strand
GTTCGATCGAGCGGGCGCGCGACGCGGTCACCTCGGTCCGCCACACCTTCGCCTGTGTCGGCCTGGTCGTGCTGGCGGGCTGTTTCACCTTCGTCATGGTCCCCGATTCGGAGGTGCCGTGGCTCTCGCCGCCGCCGCCCGAGACCGCCGCCCTGCCGACCATCGTGATCGATCCCGGCCACGGCGGCAATGACGGCGGCGCTTCCGCCCTTGGGCTCCTCGAGAAAAATCTGACGCTCGATGTGGCGCTGCGGGTGGAGCAGGCGCTGAAGGGATTCGATTTTCCGGTGGTGCTGACCCGGCGCGATGATCGCTACGTCTCGCTGGCCGAACGCGCGGAACAGGGCAACGACCACCCGGATTCCATCTTCCTCAGCATTCATTTCAATAAAAGTTCCATGCTGGACGTGGGCGGGGTGGAGACGTTTTTCTCCGACCAGAAGGCCCCGCCGCCGGATGACTTCACTTGGATGGGCATCTTCAACGTCAAACCACCCGAGCCACCCAGTGAGACAGGCGAGCAACTGGCGGGGTTTGTGCAGACCTCGCTGGTCATGAAAACCGACTTGCGGAATCGCGGCATCAAGAGCCGCGGCCTCTACGTCACCCGGCACGTGCGGCGCCCCGCGGCTCTGGTGGAGGCGGGATTTCTCAGCAACCCCCTCGAGGCGGCGCTCCTGAGAAACGCCGATTACCGGCAGCGTCTCGCGGCCGGCATCGCCGAAGGCATCCTCAGCTATTACCGCTCGCGTCCGAGCCCGGCAGCGCCGCCCACCGACGGCAAGAAATCTCTCGGTCCGCAAATGGTCAGCGCGAAGCTTGAATAAGTGCCCTGCGGCCGGCGTCCATGACTTCGCCCATGAAAATCGTCTTCCGGATCGTGCTCGTGCTGGCGTGGGTTGTTTTCCCGAGCGTCGGCTGGGCCGATGCCGCCACCCGGAACACGCAGGTCCAGCTCAAGAATCGCGGCTTCTATTACGGCGAGATTGATGGCGTGGGCGGGCCGGAAACCGAGGCCGCTCTCCGCCGCTTCCAGATCCGGCAGGGCTTGAAGGTCACCGGCACCCTGACCGAGGAGACTTCGCGGAACCTGAACCGCCCGCCCTCCGCCTCCGCGCCCGTTCCCGGCGGACAGGCCGCCGCGCAATACCAGGAAGCGGACCAGAATTTCCTGGAATCGACCGTCCGATCGCGCCCCGCTCCCACGCCGGAACCGCGGGCCGCCCCGACCCCGCCCCGCTATCCCGAGCGCGTCGAGCAACGCGAGGAGCGCTATTCCCCGCCCGGCTCGGATTTCCCTTACGAGCCGCGGGAGGACGAGCGCTTCGCCGTGCCGCCGCCGGTGGAATTTGCCGCGCCGCGCGTGAATTACGCCGATGTGTTTCTCGGCACCATGTTTGAGGACGCCCCGCGCGAGTTGCAGCGGGATATCCTGCAGGATGCGCAAGCCCGGCTGGCCCGGCTGCGCTACTATCAGGGGGAGATCGACGGCCTCCCCGGCCCCATCACTGAGGAAGCGATCGCCCGATTTCAGGACGACGGACGCCAGCGCGTCACGGGTCGGCTGGACCCGGCGACGCTCTCCGACCTGGGCCTGATCTCCTCGCGGCGGCGGAGCCGGTCGGTCGAATTCAGCTACCAATCCGGCGGACAGTTTGGCGTCCGGGTTTACCGGGGCATTCCGATTCGCTGAGGAGTTCTCAGAAATCCCGCTGGAGCAGATGATCGGCCAGCGCCCGCAGGGCCTCACCTTTTTTCCCGAAACTGGTCAGCGCCTCCCGCGCCCGCGCCGTCAGCCGGTGAGCTTCGGCGCGTGATTTCTCCATCCCCACAATCGCCGGAAAGGTGGCCTTTTGCGCGTTCTCGTCCTTGCCCGCGCTCTTGCCCAGCTTTTCGCTGCTTTGCGTGAGATCGAGAATGTCGTCGATCACCTGAAAGGCGAGGCCGAGCGCCTGCCCGCACGCCGTCAGATTCTCCAGCTGGCGTGGCGTGGCGCTGGCGCTCATCGCGCCCAGCCGGATCGACACGGTGAGCAGGGCCGCGGTCTTGGCGCGGTGGATGAAGCGGAGCTGCCGGGCGTCGATCCGCTGGCCCTCGCTTTCCAGATCCACCACCTGCCCGGCGATGAGGTGGCGGCTGCCTGCCGCCGTCGCCAAGTCCAGCAGATGGGCCTTGAGGGGATAGCGCTTCGAGGGCGGCACCTCGGCGAGAATTTCGAATGCCTGAGTGAGGAGCGCATCTCCCGCGAGGATGGCGATGCCTTCGCCAAAGACCTTGTGCGATGTCGGCTGACCACGCCGCAGGTCGTCGTCGTCCATGCTCGGCAGATCGTCGTGAATGAGCGAGTAGGTGTGGATGCACTCGACCGCGCAAGCGGCGGGAAGCGCCGCTTCGGGCGCGCCGCCACAGGCCTCGGCCGCCGCCAGGCAGAGAATGGGTCGCAGTCTTTTTCCCCCGGCGAAAAGGCTGTAGCGCATGGCGCGATGGATGGTGG
>JBGTNO010000370.1:0-25692 GCA_041743065.1 Chthoniobacterales bacterium | reverse complement strand
TTGGCCGCCCATCGGCGCACTCCCGCCTCCGTGAGAAAGCTTCGAATGCGCGCGAACTTCTCCGCGACCGTGGGCTCGTCCTGCACACGACGTTCATGGCCCAATAACCCGAACTGTTCAAGTTATTTCTGCTAGCCTCCTTAGGTTAAAACGCCATGCTGCTCTGTCTGTAACGGGAACGTCACGTTGCGCGCCTTGGTAATCGGCCATGACCCTGCTATCGGTCTGGGCTCGTCTGGACTATGAATAAAGCAACCAAGGGAATCCTGATCGTCGCTGCCGCGCTGCTGCTGATCGGGGGAGTGTGCGCTTATCTGCTGTGGCCGAAACCCATTCGTCTCGAAGCGACCGGAAAACTTCAGGACGGAGCGGATTATCGTGTGGTGTGCGCCTTGGTTCCCGCTTCTGGGTTTTCGGTGCGTGGTTCTGAGTTCAAAATCAGTTCCATTGAACTGTTTTTAGGTGGTCGGGCGCGCATTGTCCCGAGCACTGCGTTCAAAGACATCGCCGGCATTGATCCAAAGCGACCGCTTCAAGTGGCCGAAGAAGGACCGGTGATCGTCGTCTCGACCTGGGCGGGCGATAAGGCTGGTGGCCACCCCGTCCAATGGCGTTTCCTCAACGGGCAATTTGCACAGAGGCGCGTCTTGGATCTCGCCAAAGTCGATGTCCGCAACTTCCAAGCGGCCATCGACCGGCCTTCGATTATCGGCCCCGCGCCAGAAGGCAGCCCGCGCCGACTCGGCTCACCGTCGCTGTTGTCGGAGCCTGTGTCGCCAAGTCCGGGTGGAACCGCGCCGCGCCGGAATCCCTGAACTCATCATGCGGATCAAAGTTTCTCGGTCGTTCTTAGCGGGTCTCTTCGTCTGGAGTCCTCGTTGCTCAGGGGTGGGCTGCGGTGGACCTCATCGGATACGACGGGCGGCCGACTGGAACCGCGCCACAGAACCTCTATTTCTTCTCCGTCCAGCAGACTTCCGCGACCTGGGGAAGCGTCATCGGCATGAAGTTCGCCGTAACCAACCAAGGCAGCACGACCTCCGGAGCGTTCAATGTGAAGCTCTACATCTCCAAGAACGCCACGTTTGGCGACTCGGATGATCGCCTCTTCTACACGCTGGCGTTTCCAGCCATCACCGGCGGCGGCTACATTGCCGGGTATAGCACTTATCAGAACTTCCAATTACCCGCTGGGAATCCCTACGGCGATTCCAGCACGTTTTTCTACATTGGCATGATCGTGGATGCGGATAATCAGGTCACGGAATCAAACGAGGCCAACAACAAGAACCAAGGGGCCGGGATTGATCGAAATGCGGCCACCATCACGATCACCGGGCCGACGCCCAAGATTCAACTCACGGCCAGCGGCGCGTCGCTGCCTCCGGCCTCCAGTCTTTCCGCCGATTTCGGGAGCGTGGCGACGGATGGAGTGGGCGGCGCGGCTCTCACCCAAACCATCACGCTCACCAACATCGGCGACGCTTCGCTGTCGATGACTGGCGTCACAGTGAGCGGCACCGGCTTCGCGCTCAAAAGCATCAGCAGCAACATTCAGAGTCTGACCCAGCCGGTCACATTTCCCCGCGCGGTGGCGACGCTGAATCAGGAAATTTGGTCGGTGAACGTCGAGTTCGACCCAACGACGACTGGCTCGCGCACCGGCTCTGTCGTCTTGGCGAGCAATGATCCGGTTCGCCCGTCCGTCACCGTTTCCTTGCTGGGAAATGGAACGCCAGTGCCTCAAATGGTCGTCGGTTACGGCGCGCCGGTCGGCACGGACAACCGAACGCTGGATTTTGGACCCGTCATCAACGACGGCACTGGCGGAGCGAAAGCGGAACGCACTGTCACGCTCACGAACAGCGGCAGCGGCCCGCTAACGGTCAGTCAAAACGGAATCACGCTGCTTAACGGCACGGGCTGGCAGATCGTTTCGATCACCAGCAACACGCAAGGAACCATCAATCTTGCCGCCGCAGCGAAGACGATTGCGGCGGGCAGCGCGGAAACATGGTCGCTGCTCGTTCGCTTTGATCCAGCGTCCGTCGCCGCCTTCTCGGGCGGTCTGCAAATCGTCTCGAACGATCTAAACAATCCCACTTACGCGCTGACGTTGGTCGGCAGTGGCGTCGTGCCGATGACGCTGGCGGTCACTGATTCCATCGGCGTCGCCACCGACCGCGCGATGGACTTCGGTCGCGTCCACGCAGACGGCGCGGGGCTTCAACAAAAGCCCGGCACCGTCACGCTCAAGAATACCGGCGGTGCGCCGCTCATTATTTCGCAAAACGGCATCGCTCTCGGCTCGGCGACTCATTTCAAAATCGCCTCCATTGTGAGCAGCACGCAAGGGACGATCGATCTTTCGACGGGCACCGGCACCATTGCCACCAATGGAACGGAAACGTGGACGGTGACACTGGCCTTCGATCCCGGTGCCGCGGGAGCACTGTCCACGCAGTTGCAAATTTTGAGTAACGATCCGAGCCAGGGGACTGTCCCGGTCGCGCTTTCTGGCACCGGACTCACCCAGCCGGGACTGGACGCAACCGACTCCTCCGGCATCGCGACGGATCGCATTCTCGATTTCGGGCCGACGCTGAATGACGGCTCGGGAAGCCGAACGCGCACGCAAACGATCACGCTCAAAAACATTGGCACGCAACCGCTTGTCGCTTCGCAGAACGGCGTTGCCGTGGTTAGTGGCGCAAGGTTCAGCGTGCAAGGCATCGTCTCCTCCACCCGTGGCGCAATCGACATCGCCTCGGCCAGCACAGCCATGCGCACCATCGCCACACTCGGGGCGGAAATCTGGACGGTGACCGCTGCCTTCGATCCTGACGCAAACTCCGCTTTTTCCGGCACGCTCCGCGTGACCAGCAACGACCCCGATTTGCCCACCGCCGATTTCAGCCTCTCCGGCTCGGGCGTGCAACCCGCGATCACCCTCAATCCCACTGTCACCGGTCCAACGCTCTTTATTTCCGCCTCACAGGTTTATCCGATTACCTGGACGGCCACTTACACCGGCGGCGACGCGCTCATTTCGCTCTACCGCGATACCGATACCAACCCGGCCACCGGCAACACCCTCATCGTCGCCGATCTGCTGCAATCTGCCGGTTCATCTTACGAGTGGCGTCCCGATGCCTCACTGGCTGGCCAGACCTTCTACCTCTACGCCACGATCAAGGATGGCACCGTGCAAAGCGGCAGCTTTGCCGCTCGCACTGTCCGCATCGATGCCGTGGGCGCTTTCCAGCTCCTTTCCGCCGTCGAATCCGCCAGCGCGGACTACGCTTATGAGTATTCATATCTCGGCGTCCGCTACACGGGAACGACCGCACTTTCCTCGGGTCAGAACACAGTAGTCGTCACTACGCCGCTGGCTGGCGGGGGCAACGCCACACATCAGTTCACGGTCAACAAAGTGGCCAGCCTGCTCCAAAGCGAGGCTTACACCTACGACGAGATGCAGCGCATCAAAACGCTGCGCAACGGCAACGGCATCGTCACCACCTACACTTATGATCTCGCCGGTCGCCTCACCCGCACGGAGGCTACCAATGGCAACGTGGTCACGTTCGGCTATGACAACTTGAGCCGACGCACGTTGATGACGGACATTTCCGGCACGACGTTCTACGAATACGACGATCTCGACCGTCTAAAGAAGATCATCACCTCGGACAATGCGACCAAGGGCGATGCTGATGATCTTGAACTCGCCTACGGCTACGACCTGGCCGGGCACGTCACGAGTATCACCTATCCAGGTGGCGAGCAGGTCACCTACACGTTCGACGACGCCGGTCGGATGAAAACCGCGGTCAATGCCACGCTCGCCTTCACGGCCACTTACACCTACAGCGCCACAAGCGGCTTGCTGCAGAACGTCGCCCGCACCAACGGCGTGCGCACCGACTACGGTTTCAACAACATGGGCCGTCTCAACCGGCTCACCCACGTCAAAACGACCGGAACCGTCACTACGTTGGGCGATTACAACTACACGCTGAACCCGTCAGGCAACGCCACTGAACTGGTCATCACTCTTCCAGGTGGTGTAAAACGCGAGAGCTACGAATACGACGGGCTGGATCGCCTCGCCAAAGTCACCTACTCGAACGGAGCCGGAGCCGATCCGAATGCAAAGGTCGTCACTTACACCTATAACGGTGCGGGCAATCGCCTCACCGAGAAGGTCGAGGTTGCAGGAGTGGTGCAGAAGCTCTGGACTTACACTTACGGCAGCGAAAACCGCCTCCTCTACATCAAAGACCCGTCCGGCACCGAAGTCCGCCGCTACGTCTATGACGCCGCCGGCAACCGCCTGCAAAAGATCGCTCCCGAAGGCACAACCTTCCACACCTACGACGAACGCAACCTCCTCACCAGCGTTCGCACTCCGACCGACACCGTGTCTTACGCTTACAATGGCCTCGGACACCGAGTCCGCAAGACGGCCAACGGCATCGTCACCCGCTACGTCATCGATCCCAACCGCCCGATCTACGAAACTATTCAGGAACGCGGCACCGCAGGAATCACCGCCAGCTTTACCTATGGCCTTGACCGGCTAACTCGCAAGCCCGCCACCGGCCCAGCCCAATTTTATTTCCACGACCGTCTCGGCTCCGTTCGATTGACCACGGACCCGGCAGCATTGGTGACGGAGACACTTGGCTATGATGCCTTCGGGACCCAGCAGTAGCCATATGACTGACGCGCTTGCTCAATTGAATGTGGCTTCCAGACAGCGCAAACTCCTGGGATTGGCGCTGCTAAAAAGCCTCGCAGTTCCTCTAATCCTCCTGGCGTTTTTCTTCGCCGCGCCGCGATGGTGGAATGCACGGGTGCGCGATAGCATCATCGCCGAGGTCAATGCGATCACCACCATCACGGCAGCAGACAAAGCCGCACGCATTCGTGCAGTCACGGAGATGAATTTTCAGCGGCTATGCAAAAGCTATCCGCCTTACTTGGAGCATCTGCACCAAGGCTTGGTAAATTCCGGGGTCTGCGGCCACTTTCGGCGGCTCGAATGGGGACTTCTCGGCGCTGCAGTGCTTGTGGCGACCCTCGTCAGTGGCTTATTCGTCCTTTTGTTGCTCAACCGGTGGGCGAAAGCTTCCGTCACGGCTCTCATCGCGAACTACCGGTGGGGATGGCGGATCGCAATGGCTCTTGCCTTGTTCAACGTAGTGCTGGTGGTGCCTCTTCTGGCTTTTGCCTCATTCGAATTCACGGTGCTCCTCGCGGATCGCTTTTTCCCTAAACTCCTCCTCGTGCTCCTCATCGGCGGGGCGGTTGCAGTTTGGGCTTGCGCAAGAATACTCCTCACCAAGGTGCCCTTGGAATTCGGTGAAATCATGGCACGGGAGCTAACAACGGCTGATGCTCCCGAATTGTGGCGTGATGTGAATGACGCAGCAGCCCGTCTCAATACGGCTCCTCCCACTCACATCATTGTGGGGATGCAGTTGAACTTCTATGTGACCGAACTCGCAGTTCATCATTCGGGAGGTAAGACGGAGGGCAAAACACTCTTTCTTTCTTATCCGCTGCTGAAGCAACTACCTGAACAGGAAGTGCTTGCCATAATCGGCCATGAACTAGGTCATTTCATCGGGGAAGATACTGCGCTTTCGCGCCTGTTCTACCCGTTGCGGTTGAAGGTGGGCGCGGTGATGAATGCACTGGCCGGGGCAGGCTGGGCGGGATGGCCCGCGTTACAGTTGCTGCATTCTTTTGCCTGGGGTTTTGAGGGAGTTGCTACCGATCATTCCCGAAAGCGCGAGTTTTTGGCCGACAGGAAAGGCGCGGAACTGACCACCGCCCGATCTCAAGCCAGCGCGCTGGTTCGGCTGCATATTGTTCTGGAAAGTTTCAACCGCGGTCTTGTCCAAGCCGCCGCTTCCGGCACGGCCAATCCTTTCGATGTGCCGTGCGCAAACATTGTGGCCGGAAACTTTACCGCTCAGGACGCCTTCTGGTCGGACCTTTTTCAAAAGAGCCAGCCTCACCCTTTGGATTCCCATCCGCCGCTTCACGCGCGTCTCGCCGCGCTTTCCGAAAGCATCGACGCGGAACAAGCCTGTTCCCTCGCTCACGAGAAAGTCCTGAGTGCTTTTGACGTTTGGTTTAGCGACCGGGAAAATCTATTTGCCAGCCTGGTCAGTGAAGCGAAACAGGCTCTTCATGCACACCATGAGCACGCCAAGCTAACCGAGGCGGACAGTTCCACACCAGAGGGACGTGAATTGCTCGAACAAGCGTTTCCGCAACGCATTTGGCACGGGCGGGCCGTCTCATTCTGGCTCCCCATCATCTTACTGGTTCTGTTGGCCGCTGGATTTGGGGCGGCATTCGTATTTACGCCGGACACCACCGCAAGAGCAGTCTTTGTGGCGATCATCGGAGCGCTTATGGCCTTGGCTGGGTGGCACTGGTTGGTTCACCGGAACGCAAAACTTATTCTGTCTTCGACCGGCTTGGCCTACTCGGGCTGGGCACGCCCATTACCGTTCCAAGAAATCGCGCAAATCTCCGTGCGCCGTCAGTATTCAAACATCATTCTGGATTTCCGTCTTAAGCCCGGCTTCGTCTCTCCCGGGAAACTTCTGCCTTATCGTTTCCAACACACCGCGCTTTCGATGGCTCACTTGAACGACAAACCGCTCGTCATTGCCGACGCAGTGTTCAGCTATTTTCAGCGTCGTCAGATATACAACGATCTAGCTCAACATAAAAGAGAGGCTGGATTGTAGCCGTCACTGCATATGGCAACTCTCCTTTCAGAGTTCTTGGATGTATTCAGCGGCCACATCGCTTATCGCCTGCAGGGGCGATACCTGTCATTCGAAGCTTTCTCCACCGAAGTGCGCAGAGTTGGAGGAACTTTGATTGGATGGAACAACTCCCACTGGTGGACCGCCGAGAATATCGTGGAGACGCATCCACAACTCCCATGGAAACGGTCCCCCAATCCTGTTTACGGTTCAGAAACGCTATTCTATCTGAAAAAGAACGTTTTCTTGTCGTCACTGCAAAGGGACTACACGTCTGTAGCCTTCGGCAAGGCGTTTAAGGTTTCCTTGGTGGGGTTTGAGTCTCTCGGCGAAACCGAATGCTACGACGAATTGCTGGGGGAATTGCCGAAGTTGTCAGTTGTGTTAGTGGACGACTTTACTCACTTGCTCGCGCAAATGCACTGGAAGCCATGAAAAATATGAATACTGGCAGGCTCGTCATTGCAGGAATCACGCTCGCTGCCATAGCCAATCCCCTGTGGAGTTTCGCCGATTCCTCGTTCACTGGCCACGCCTATGAGGTGAATACAGGCTTAGTGGATAATAGAGCGCGTTCTTATGATCCTGAGATCGGTCAATTCATCAATAAAGATCCCTCCAGCATCGATGGTGGTTTGAACCTCTATCAGTATTGCTACTCCAATCCCGTCAACCTCGTTGATCAGACCGGAAGAAATCCCGCAATAATCGTGGCAGGGGGCATCGTGGCGTATTTGCTGTTGAGCAACGCGGAAGTAGCAAATGCACCAGGCCCAGGAGATCCGGTTTACCCCGCCAAAGGCCCGGTTCCAATGGTGGCCGATGCCGCTGCAATGGCGACTGGGGGCGTAATAGGGAAAGCGGTTGCACCATACATCGCCAAGCCTTTGCTCTCAGTTGCATCGCGCTTTTTGCCGGGGAGTGCTGCAACAATTGCGACTGCTGGGGGAAAGACACTCAGTGCAAATCTTGCGCAAGTTACCTATAGCGAGACATTCTCATTTACGGGCGCAAAGGTAGTGGGTGCAAAAACGATCGACGCTGGAGCGCGAGCAATCGCGCAGGGGGCACGCCCGGTCGTTGAGTATATTGAGACAGGCGCAGAGAAAGCCCTTATTTCAAATACTCGAACATTCCAAGCCTACGCCAGGGCGGGCGTTGAACCCGCGTTTGAACTTGGCACTGCCTCAACGGCGGAGAGGGTAGTCGGTCAACTGGCGCGCAATACGCTTTCGTCTGCCGGAACTTTATTTGCGGTGTCTGAAGCTACAATAGGCACGGTTGGTTTTGGACTCGGGGTGTTTGGAGGAGCCTCTGCCAGCGCTTTTGGTCTGCAATCATTCGATCAAGCGGGTGTTTTGATCGACAAGGCTGCCACCCTGGTTGGCTCGAACCTCGCCGACATCAAGGGGGCGACGTATGACCCGGTGAGTAATCAGATTCTCTTTCTCGGCAGCAATAGTTCGCCGGGTGTGGAGGGGATTAACATGGATTACTTCTTCACGGCGGTAAATGCGGTCTATGGCAGCGCGGTGCCGCCGTTCGTCTCGCTCGATGCGCCAGTTTCGGCCACCACGCTCTGGACGGACTTCGGCGATGGCGACGGGAGTTTTGAGCCGGGGGAATGGGGCGGCTTTACCATGCGCTACAATCCGCTGTGGAGCGACGAGGACTCGACGGTTGGCGTCAAGGTGCGCTGCCGGATCGGAGCGACCGCTTACGATTTCACGGTTAACTTCACGCCCGAGACGATTGATTGGGTGGTGTATCCGAATGGGCAGTTTCCGATGCACCTCGTTTATGCGGGCATCACCGGCACGGCCCCTCCGGGCGTGAGTGTGTGGACCGGGCCCTTCCCGAATCTACCCTACCCTCAGACGGTGCTTAATTACGTCAACACCTCCACGAACGCCAACGGCGGACAGGATTGGACGTATCCTTTCCAGCTCTACAATGGCGGCACCGGGATGATTACCAATGTGACGATGGCCGTGCTGCCCGACCGGCAGCACCGGCGATTCGGCGGACGGCTGGAAAGCACCAAGCTCGGCTGGGTGCTCCAGGAAGCGGATCGCATCATGAAATGCCTCGCAATCGGCAAGGATAACGTGACGGGCGCGACCTATAGCAGTGCAACCGTGCCGATCACTGGCTACAAAAACCTCGCGGAGATCAATCAGGCCGGAACCAGCGTCAGCGGTAACACCCGCCTCTGGTTCCTCGCCGAAGAAATGGCGCTTAAGCGGCATGTGGATGCAGCGGATGGCCGGGCGACAATTGTCTTCGACCGCGCCATCGTGGGTGTGAAAACAGAATCCTTCCTCCTCGCTGAACCGCAAAGCCCAGGTGTCGCGGCGTTCGCCACCCATTTGCAGACAAATTACGACGCCTTTGCCGCGAGAACTTATCCTGTCATTTCGCCGGATGATCCCTCCGGCCAGACGGTTGTGAATCTCAAGATTTTCAAAATGCTCAAAGATGCGATGCAGGCTGTCTCGCTGGCGCGTTTCTTCCGTGACAACAACATCCCACTCGACATGTGGTGGATGAATAGTTGGAAGGCACCTACGGCCTACTCACTCCGCAGCGTGCCGACGATCGCGAATGACACGCTCGGCATCTTCCTCTACGGCGGCGTGCAGGCACGGAAGCTGAATACATACTCCCCCTCCACATCGGCGCAGAGCGTCGGCACTTCGGTTGCATCGGCGCGCCCGAATGCGGCTACGAACCCAAGCGAAGACCTCAAGCAGCAGGCATGGACGGCCAGCACCACGGAAGGCACGCTCAAAGCGGTCGCCACCTCAGTGACTTCTGGTCAGAGCCAGGGCATTGTGAACCTCGCGGAAACCGATCTTTCCTTTGCGAGTCCCGGAGCGTTGCCGCTGGAGTTCACGCGCTACTACCAGAGCGGCCACGTCGGGAATTCGGTGCTGGGTCCTGGCTGGCGCACGGGGCGTTACGTCTTGGAGTTCGAGCGCCCTTCATGGTTCGACGAGAACAACATGATGAAATACTTCGGCAACCAGCTCGTGCCGCGTGATGAGAAAAGCGACACGCGTTTGCGCTCCGGAGCGGTGCGACTGGTGGACTTGTCAACCGGCGCGACGTTGGACTTTTACTCGTCGTTTTCAGTCGCCTATTACCTCAACGCTTCGGGCAATCCCGCCGTCAGTCTTGCGGGGCTGACGGCTGAGGAAGTGCCGGTCTTCACGTCTGGCACTCGCAAGGACGGCACCATCCTGGTGCAAAACGACGATGGCGTGCGCGGTTACAGTGCTTATCTTCCGGATGGCTCGGTGCTCGTGTTCGACGCGGAAGGCCGCTTGGAAATCAGCCAGGATCGCCATGCTTACGCACAATGGTATTTCCGCGACAGCCAATCGCGCGTTTACACCATTCAGGATTCTGCCAATCGCACCCTGACGCTGGCTTACAACCCCACCACTGGCAAGCTGGCCTCAGTCACCGGCCCTCAAAGCGAGCGGACGAACTACAACTACGACGCGAGCGGCCGTCTTCAAAACGTCGTCCACCAGCGCAGCAGCGCAGTCATCGCGCAATACACCTACAACACCGACAATCAACTGATCGACGTAAAGCGGATGGACGGAACAAAACTCGTGACCACGGCCCCCGACAGCAAGGGGCGCTCGGACGAGCGCATGGACAGGCGGAGCAATAATTTCGATTTCGCGTATTTCCAAAACGCCACGACGGGGGTGAAGACAACAGAGGTGCAGGACGACGCCTCCGTGCTTGCGCCCTCGCAACAAAATGCCGATGCCCAAGGCCGCACGACCAGCGTGGGCGATCCTCTCGGTAACTATGTGGGGTTCGGATACACCGGCGCATCCATGCTGCCAAACAGCGTCCAGCTTCCCACGGCTGGCCGCCCCGCGATTACGATCGGTCGTAACGCCTCCGGCCAGCCAACCAGCATCTCTGATCCTGCTGTGCAGGGTGCTGTCCCTATGGGATTAACCTATAACAACGCAAACCGTGTGACGCGAGTTACGGACGAGGCGGGCCGGGCAATCGAGGCCGATTACACTACCGGACAAGACTTACAGAAAGTCAGGCGCTTCCTCGGCACCACGCCCGTCGAAGTCACTTACGGCTATCTTAACGGTTACTTGAACACGGTCAAAGATCCCCTTAACAAGACGTGGACGATGGGCCGCGATGCCTACGGGCGGGTGACGAGCGTGAAAGATCCCACCAACGTCACGCTGGGGATGGAGTATGACTCTCTCGGTAGGCTCTGGCGTGTGACCGATCCGCGCCTGAGCAGCCCTATCACTTATACATTCGATAGCCTTGACCGGGTTGAAACGGTAACAACTCCCGCTGGCGTTACCCGCTACACTTACGATCCAGTAACCAAATGGCTGAAGACCATGACTGACGTAGAAAACCGCGTCGTCACCTTCACGCACAACGCCGCCAACGGCGACGTCACCAAGGCCAGCTATGCAATGCCATTGCCGGGTGGCGGCACAACGCCGCTCGATACCGATTACACTTACGCTCGATTTGGCGATCTCGCGACTGTGACCGCGCCGGGTTCCCAGCCGATTTCGTTTCAAGTAGATGATCTCGGACGGGTTGGGGGTACGACGGAGGCTGAAGGAGGACTCTTTGACGCTCCGCGTGGCTTTGTCAGCAACAATGCCATTAACGGCACATGGACGAAGCAGAACAACCATGTCTTCACTTGGGGTGCGCCAGAAAGTTCGTCGCCTGTGAACGGCTACAGCTTTGCGCAAGACGCCACCCCCGGCCAAACCGTGACGACAACCGCGCCTAGCGCGACATGGAACGCCGTAGCTGATGGTCAACACACGGCTCAAGTAAGGGCGAAGAATACGAACGGCTTTTGGAGCCCTGCCGCCATTTTCAACCTTCGGGTGGACAGTGTGGCTCCCGCGATTACTGGAGTGAATTCCGGCCCGAATCCGGTTCCTCAAAGCCCCGGCACCGTCACGATCTCGGCCACGGTCAGCGACGCGCTGAGCGGACTCGCCAGCGGAAACCCTCAACTCCGCTGGTGCATCAGCGCCGATGCCTCTCGCCCTTGGAGTGCGTATTCCAGCATGACCTCGGCCGGTGGAAACCAGTGGACCAAATTCATCACCCAGAACGGTGCTCAAGCAACGGGGCAGGTGTTCTACTTTGAAATCCAGGCTCAAGACTTGGCGACTAATTCCGCAGTTACCGGCGGGTCGCTTCCGATGACCTACACCGGAGGCGGAGCTGGGGTGCGGGTGATGCCCATTGGGTGGCTGCTGTTCCTGGCCCTGCTTATTCTGGCGACCGCCAACCGCTTTCTACCCAGGAAGGAAAGTCAGCCTGCTTAATGCAAAGGCGCGATGAGTCGTAAACAAAAGCGTCACGTAGCAGCGAAAAGAACCCGCCCTCTCTCGCTGAGAGAATCGTGGAGATCATGGTATGAGACTAAACGCCCTCTGTTTTTCTACGGCTGCCGGTTCGTGGGTGTGCTCATTGTTTTCTACCTGCTCTCACTTACGCCGGTTTATCAGGCGACTCTTTCTGGGGCTGTAATCACCATTGCGCACATCGCTCACGTCCTGATGCAAGGATTGGGCGAAAATAGCGCGCTCGCGGGTGCCACCATCCGTTCGGGCACGGATGCGATCATCACGGTCGAACCGGGCTGCACCGGTTTCAACTACTCCTGGTTTCTGGCAGCCGCCGTGGCCGCTTTCCCGGCTTCCATTCTTCACAAAGCGCTAGGCATACTAATCGGTGTAGCAGTGCTCATTGCGTTAAATGTTCTTCGGGTTTCCAGCCTGTTTTGGGTTGGAGTGCATAACCCCGAATTATTCGCGTTTGTGCATGAACAACTTTGGGCGGTGCTGCTGAATACCGCGACGGTTTCCCTCATGGTGGCGTGGATCGTATTGATCAAACCTGCGAGCACGGATGAAACTCCCGCTACCGCGTAAACCAGCTTGTCGGTTCCTGGTCTGCTTTGCCTTCTGGTATGCAACGATCTTGTTTTCGTGGCCGCTCATCGGCCAAGCCTATTGCTCCGCGTTCCGCGCCGTGGGAACCGCCCTCTACGGAGAAAACAGCAGTGTCAAGGAGATAGGATTTGAGCCATTCAACCAGACTTATCATTCCCATTACACGCGCGTCGTGATCGTGAATCCGGCTCGCATGAACCCTGATGGGTCCGGGCCGGTGCGTAACTTGGATCTGGACACCCGGGCGATGGGCTGGATGCCGCTCGCGTTTCTTTTGGCGCTGGTCATGGCTGCGCCGCTTCCTTGGTCACGGCGCAGGCCTGCCTTGTTTTGGGGCGTTCTGTGGCAGCAGACCTTTGTCTTCATCGCTTTGGGCTACTGCATTTGGAACGACTCGTCGGAAGTTGGACTCGTCTCCCTTTCGGAAAGTTGGAAGAGAGCAGCCGAAGCCGTCAAAAGCATGTTGGCGGGGCAATTGATCGTCGCCATCCCGATCTTGATTTGGCTACTCGTGACATTTCGCCGGGCAGATTTGCCAAAGATGACCCGTCCAGTCTGAATTCGTTCAGCCGGTGGTTAGCCCGACTTTCTCAACTCGCCGATAAAATCGGCTATTTTTCGCCTTTGTCGGTCCGCGAAGCCCCATGAATACAGGGGGCCGGTCCGAGAAGGGCGTGTAGTGAAGACCTACCCTCTTCCCAAGGATGATTTTGTGACTACCATGGGAAGCCGTCATGTTTTTGCGAAACACACGGCGGTGGAAAGACGGCAAGGAGCATCGGTATTGGTCGATTGTCGAGAACCGGCGCTGCGCCGAGGGCAAGGTCGTTCAGCGGCCCGTGCTTTACCTGGGCGAGATCAACGACTCGCAGCGCGAGAGCTGGTGCCGGGTGCTCGAAGGCTTCGACGAGGACTGCGGTGCGAGTCGCCAGATGGCGCTCTTTGCCTGGGATCGGCCGATCCCGGCGCATGCCGCGGACTGTGGGATCGGGGTTCGGCTCAAGGACTTCGAGTTGCACCTGCCGCGGCAATGGGGCGCGTGCTGGCTGGCGTGCGAGCTTTACAAGCAAGTCGGACTCGATGACTTCTGGAGGCAGCGGCTGCCTGACAGCCGGGAGGGCACGCGCTGGCGACACATCCTCCAGACGTTGGTTTGCTATCGGCTCATCGAGCCGGGCAGCGAACCGAGCAGTGAGATAGCCTGCACGAAGTGCAGCCCGAAGGGCACGCGCGGCGGCGCGTGGCAATGGAAGCTGCACCGGCAATGGTTCAGCGCGATGGGCGATCTGCTCGGGGCGTGGAAAAGAACGCCCTCTACCGCGCCCACGACCGCTTGCTGGTGCACAAGAGCGAACTCTTCGAATCACAAGCGCGAAGACCGTATCGAGTCCCACATGTTGATGCTCCGCGCGCCGCGCTGCGCACCCTTCGGGCTGCCTTCGGCAGTCTGTCTCGCGGCTTCCGCCGCCGCTCGGCTCATCTCGTTCCTGGCTTACTGCCTCCACGTCACCCTTCGCGCCCGCCTGCGGCCTCATGCTCCCGGGCTGACCCCGCGAGCCGTCCTCGACAAGTTCGCCGCCATGCAAATGCTCGATGTCCACTTCCCGACCACCGACGGCCGCACCCTCATCCTCAGCCGCTACACCCAACCCGAAGCCGACCAGAAGATCCTGCTCGAAAAACTCCGCCTCCAACTTCCCGACCAACCGCCTCCGCGCATCACTTCCCGTGGCCCTATCGCGTCGTAGCTGAGCCAACGCTTTGTAGTGAAGACCTTTTGACCCCGGTCCTGAATTTATGCCCTTCCCCGATCCTCACACCCCCCGAGTTGAGAAAGTCGGGTTAGTTAAAGTTACTCCCAGCGTTTCGGCGATGACCATGCAACGGTCTCTCAAAAAGAATCACGTCCTCGTGGCCGGACTCGTCGCCTCCGCGCGCTCGCGCTGGAAGATCGAAAACAAAAACGTGCTCAAGAACCGTGGTTGCCATCTCGCACACAACTTCGGCCACGGCAGGGCGCACCTCTCCAGCCTGCTGGCCACCAGGAACCTGCTCGCTTTCGGCTGGCACCTCCTGCTCGAACTCGCCGACGCGAACTGCCGGCTCATCCGTACGGCCATGGGCGCCCGGCGAACCTTCTTCGACCACGTCCGCACGCTCACGACCTACCTGGACTTCGAGAGCTGAGATCAACTCATGAGAATCCGGTCAAGGTTTTGGATCGGGTGGGGAGGGCGCCGGTTTTTGGTTTAAGGCGGTTTCGGCCTGCTGGCGCAGGCGACGGGCAAGCTGCTGGGAGCGGGTCGGCGGGAGTCGATCGAGATAGGCGAGGGCGGCCCGCGGGTGGTCGGCGCGAAGGGCGGTGCGGGCGGCCTGTAACAGGGAAAAGCCGAGCGCATCGGCATGGGCGGGAGTGAGTTCCACGACCCGGGCCCAAGCTCGGCGAGCGCGTTCCCAGTCGGGGCGGGGGAGGGCGAAGAAGGTTTCGGCATAGCCTCGGGCGTAGTCGAGATTGGCAGGTTCCAGCCGGGAGGCGCGCTCGAATTGGGCGAGGGATTCCTCCAGGGCGGCTTGGCTGGTCTGTCCTCCAGGCGCCTCGTGGCGGAAGAGGTAGAGGGCGTTGGCGTAGGAATTGATCTGAAATGCCGTGGCTTCGGCGCTGGCGGCGGCCTGGGCTAAAAACTTAAGCGCTTCGCGGGTCTCGCCGTGGGCCAGGGTGGCGTGTCCGAACTGAAACGCGGCTTCGGCGTTGCCGGGATGGCGCTTCAGCGTTTCTTTCCAATGCTGAAGAGCGCGGGCGATCTCGCCGTGGTCGTAGAGAAAAGCGGCGAAGGCGTTGTGCGCTTCGGCGCTGTCGGGGTGGCGCTCGAGCAGCTTGCAATAGGCAGCCTCGAACTTCTGCCGGGAAGCGGCGTGGCCGTCCGCGGCGGCGAGTTCGAGCAACTCGAGGGCGCGGAGTTCGTCACGCAGGGCGTCCCTGGAACCAGGCGGCTCTTTCGCCTCGATGGCGGCGCCGACCAGGAGGATGGTCGCGAGGGTTAAGATCGTTTGACGCATTTTCGGTTCGGCAATACGTTGACGCCCTTGCTGCGGTATTTAATGGATATTCTCACCCCAAAAGAACAGTTCCTCCTGTTGGGCATCGTGCTGTCTTTGATCGCAGGCAGCGCGGCACAGCAGTGGCGGCCTCGGCCGGTGGTCGTGACGGCGGAGGCAGCGAATTAGATTTCCCCCCATGCAGGCCAACGGATTGAACGAAGCACTCGGGCAGATTCTCACGGAGGATCCGCGTTTTGACCGGGACGCCTATCTTTTCCTGCGCGATGCGCTGGATTTCACGATCAAGCAGAAAAAGAAAAAGCGCTCGGACATCACGCATCATGTGGATGGCCCGGAGCTGCTGGCGGGAATTCGTGCCTACGCGTTGAAACAGTTTGGGCCGATGGTTGTCACAGTGTTCAATTATTGGGGAATCCAGAAATGCGAACACTTTGGCCATATGGTTTTCAATCTAGTGCAGGCGGGCGTCTTCGGCAAAACCGAGACCGACTCGATCGACGACTTCAAGGACGTTTACGATTTTCACGAGGCTTTCGTGGCGCCTTTTCTGCAAGATCCGGCGCCTTCACCGGTGAGCCAGGCGGAAAATCGTCCGGCCCGCGAACTGCCATGAGGCGGCTGGTCGGCTGGTCTGTGCTTAGTTTTTTCTTGATGACGCCCCTTATTTCGCACGGCAAAACTGCCGCCGCTCCCGCTGAACCCGCCATCGCGTTTCCTGAGACCACCGCTCTCCAGTGGACGCTGGATAACGGTCTGGAAATCATCGTCCAAGAAGATCACAGCTCGCCGGTGGCCAGCGTGCAGGTGTGGGTGGACACGGGGAGTATCGATGAGGATAAGCACCTGGGGGCCGGCCTGTCGCACATTCTCGAGCACATGCTGTTCAAGGGCACGAAAACGCGCCCGGCCAACGATATCGCCCTGAAAATCCAAGACAGCGGCGGCTACATCAACGCCTACACGTCGTTCGATCGCACGGTGTTCTGGATCGACATTCCGGCCCAAGGCGTGCCGACGGCGGTGGAGATTCTGTCCGATGCGATGATGAACTCCACGCTGCCGGAGGAGGAATACACCAAGGAGCAGGAGGTCATCCGGCGCGAGTTCGCGATGGGCTACGACGACCCGGACCGCATGGCCAGCCGGAAGCTTTTCGCGACCGCCTACTCCACCCATCCCTACCGCCATCCCGTGATTGGCTACATCGATGTCTATAACAAGCTGACGCGCGAAGACGTGGTGGCTTACTACAAAAAGCGCTACACGCCGAGCAACATGTTCTTCGTGGTGACGGGCGACGTGGATGCGAAAAAAGTGCGCGAGCAAATTGCCGCCATCTTCGATAAATATCCGCGCGAGAGCGTGGAGCCGGTTTACATTCCGGCGGAGCCGCCGCAGCTCGGCCGCCGCCATGCCGACGTGGAGTTCGCGACGGAACTGACCAGGCTGAATCTGGCGTGGCACGCGCCGGCGCTGACCGATCCCGACGTTCCCGCGCTCGATCTGGCCTCCACCATACTTGGCAGCGGGCGGAGTTCGCGGCTTTACCGGGAGGTGCGGGAGAAACAGGGTTTGGCGCACGAGATTTCCGCGTGGATCTACGCGCCCGGCGCTCCCGGACTTTTCGGAGTGAGCGCGACGCTCGATCCCGACAAACGCGAGGCTACGGAGAAAGCCGTGCTCGAGATGATCGAGAAACTGAAGGCCGAGGGTGTGACGGCGGACGAGCTGGCCAAAGCCAAAAAGCAATCGCTTAGTTCCCAGCTATCCTCCCTGACGACGACCCGCGGAATCGCTTCGGATCTAGGCTCAAACTGGATTCTGACCCGTAATCTGGATTTCTCGCGGGACTACCTCGCGGCTATTCAGAAAGTGACGGTGGGAGATATCCAGCGGGTGGTGCGTAAATATCTGGTCGATGATCAGCTTAGTTCGACTTCATTGAATCCAGAAGGCTCGCTGGCGGCCAAAGCGGGCGCGGAGAAACCGCCCGCGGCGGGTGAGATCCAGAAGTTCACCCTTCCGAACGGTCTGCGCCTGCTGGTGCGCGAAGATCCGCGGCTGCCGCTGGTCTCGATGGTCAGCGTGTTCAAGGCCGGAACTTTGGTCGAGACAGCTGAAGATAATGGCATCACGGAACTCGTCAGCAATGCCCTGCTCAAAGGTACGACCTCCCGCAGCGCCGATCGGATTGCCGATGAGATCGAGGCGGTCGGGGGTTCGATCGGCACTACGGCGGGCAACAACAGCATCGGCGTCTCTGTCAGTGTGATGCGGCCCGATCTGAAAATTGGCCTGGAGATTCTGGCGGATGTTCTGCTGAATCCCGTCTTTCCTGAACCGCAGGTCGAGCGGGAAAAGATGGTGCAACTGGCCGGCCTCAAGGCCGAAGAAGAGGAGATGACGACGGTCGCGAAAAATCTGATGCGGGCGAATCTGTTTCCGAATCATCCCTATGGCCTCCGCAGCCAAGGCTCGCCGGAGAGCGTCGCTTCGCTCACGCCGGAGCAGCTGAAGACGTTTCACGACAAGTATCTGGTGGCGAAAAATGGCGTGCTGGCGGTCTATGGCAACGTCAACGCCGAGGAAGTGAGGGCGCAGGTGGAGCAGCTGTTTGCCCAGATGCCCGCTGGCGAAGAAGCGCTGACCAAGCCCGCCGCCCCGGCGGCGCTGGTCGAGAGTAAAACGGTGGAGGAGAACAAGGACAAGGCGCAGGCCATCCTCATGGTCGCCTATCGCGGCACCGATATTTTCAGCGAAGATCTCCCCGCCTTGGAGTTGATCGACGAAGCTTCCAGTGATCTGGGCTCCCGGTTTTTCGTGCGCATACGTGAGAATTTGGGCCTGGCCTACTTTGTGGGATCGAGTCAGGTGCCGGGACTGGTGACGGGACCGTTTGCTTTCTATCTGGGCACGGCGCCGGAGAAGGCGGATCAAGTGATGATCGAGCTCCGGGACGAGATCGACAAACTGGCTCATGACGGCCTGAGCGATGCCGAGCTGGCCCGCGCCAAGGAAAAGATCATCGGCCAGCAGGAGATCCGGAATCAGAGCAGCGGCGCGTTTGCCTTCGCCACCGCCATTGATGAACTTTACGGCCTGGGCTACGATCATTACCAAACCGAGAAGGATCGCCTGCGGGCGGTGACGGCGGCCGATGTGAAGAAAGTGGCGCAGAAATATTTCCTCGATCAGCCTGCGGTGACCGCTCTGGTCCGACCCGCGCAAAAACCGGCGGAAGCGGCGTCCGGCGACGCTCCCTCCGCCTCCAAGACCCCAAACTGATATGGCAGAAATGCAAACCAACACAGAATCCGGCGAGATGACGCAGCAGTTCATCGAGTTCGTGATGATGCAGTCCCAGAACGCGGCCCTTTTTCTCGGGCAGATTCCAAATCCGCAAACCGGCGAGCCAGAGATCAATCTGGAGCTGGCGCGCATGTTCATTGATCAGCTCGTGATGGTCCGTGAAAAAACGCGCGGCAATCTGAACAGCGATGAGCAGAAAGTGATCGCGAACGCGATCAGCGGACTGCAAATGGCCTTCGTGGAAGCTACTCGCGGCGAAGCGAGTGGTGAATCAGCTCGTACGGAACCAGTGGCGGCAGCGGAACCAGTCCGCGAGCAACCCGCGGACCTTGCCGAAATCGCGAAGAGCGAGGATGTGCCGGAGCCTGAGCCGGATTCGAAGAAACGGTTTACGAAGAGCTACGGCTGATTCGTTTGGGGGAGCACACGCGTCTCGCGGGTTGGGGTCGGCGTCTCGCCGAATCCGCGGATGCGAAAGCGTCCGCCCGAACTGCCCGGCGAGACGCCGGCCAGGACACGCGAGACGCGGGTGCTCCCCAAACTTAACCCTCGTAGGCGCGACCGACCAGCGTCGCGTTGTGCCCGCCGAATCCGAAACTGTTGTTTACGATCACCTTCACTTTGGCTTCCCGCGCCGTGTGGGCGACGTAATCGAGGTCGCATTCCGGGTCGGGGTTATCGAGGTTAATGGTGGGCGGCACGATGCCATCGCGAATCGCCAGGGCGCATGCGGCCATCTCCACCGAGCCAGCCGCGCCGAGGAGGTGGCCGGTCATCGATTTGGTGGAACTGACCAGCAGGCCGTTTTTGGCGTGGTTGCCGAAGAGCGTTTTGATGGCCTTGGTTTCGCAGACATCGCCGATGCCGGTGGAGGTCCCATGGGCGTTCACGTAATCGACCTCCTCGGGGCGGATTCCGGCTTTATCGAGCGCCATTTTCATGCACCGCACCGCTCCCTCGCCTTCCGGGGCGGGGGAGGTGATGTGATAGGCATCCGCCGAAAGACCATAGCCCGCGATCTCGCAATAAATCTTCGCGCCCCGCGCCTGGGCGTGTTCCTCCGACTCCAGCACGAGCACGCCGGCCCCTTCGCCCATGACGAATCCGTCGCGGTCGCGGTCGAATGGGCGTGAGGCCCGCTGCGGATCGTCGTTGCGCGTGCTCATGGCCTTCATCGCGGAAAAGCCCGCCATGCCCAGAGGCACCACCGCGGCTTCCGCTCCGCCGGCCAGGAATCCGTCCGCCTCGCCGTCGCGCACCATCCGCCAGGCCTCTCCGATGGCGTGGCAGGCGGTGGAGCAGGCGGAAACGGTGGCGAAATTCGGTCCGCGCAGGCCAAATTCGATCGAGATCAGACCTGTCGCCATGTTGCTGATCATCATGGGAATCATGAAGGGCGACACGCGCGAGGGCCCCCGGGCGGCGAGAATGGCGCTCTGATCCTCCAGGGTTTTCAGCCCCCCAATGCCGGAGCCGACAATGACGCCGAAACGTTCCGAGTCCTTGGCGTCCACCTGGATGGCCGAGTCGGCCATGGCCATTTTCGCGGCGGCCATGGCGAGCTGGGTATAGCGATCGTTGCGGCGGATATCCTTGGGATTTTTAAAGAAACTCTGCGCGGAGAAGTCCTTCACCTCCCCCGCGATCTTGCAGGGAAAATCGGTGGTGTCGAAGCTGGTGATGCTGGCAATGCCGCTCCGGCCAACCTTCAGGTTTTCCCAGAAGGTCGGGAGGTCGTTTCCGACGGGGCTGACGACTCCAATACCGGTGACAACTACTTTGCGTGGACTCATGAGAGCTGGCTATCTTCGGGGCGGAGGTTCGGTCAGTGCAAACGAAAAGCACTTCCCGCGCTGACTCTTACCTGTTTACGCCGTCTTCCGCACCTTGGAGAAATCGATCTGATAGCGGCCCCAATGTTCGACCTGCGTCTTGCGAATCGCGAGCGGGGTATCGTTGATCGATTTGTGCTCGTAATAGGAATCGCCGGGAATATGAGTGCTCGAGATTTCCTCGAAAATCACCCCGGTCGGCGTGGAGAAACGGTGCCAGACGCCCTGCTGGATGAGGATGGTCTGCCCGGGGTAGAGCCGGTAGGGCTGACCATCGACTTCCAGGTCGAGGATGCCGTGCAGGACCTGGAAAGTTTCCTCCTTGGTCTTGTGGTAGTGCGCCGGATGACGCTGGCCGCGGAACTGCATCACCAGTTTCTTGCAATACTCGCGGTTTACACAATCGATAATGATCGCGCCGATCTCGCGGAAACGCTCCGGGCCGAAATGATGCGAAAACTCCACGCTGAAGTTGCTGCCCAATGCGATGCGGGCTTCGTTTAACATGGCCTTGGCCTCGTGGATGCTGCGGTAGAAGACCTGTTCCAGCGGAAGAGCCGGAAGTGCCACGCTGGATTTCCGCACCGGTCCGTCCGCGGGGATGGCGGCGTTGGTTGCGAGGCCGGAGGTGAATTCACCGGAGCTAAGCTGGCCTTCCTCGCAGGGCATGGCGAAATAGACATCCTCGGTCTCCAGCCGGGCTCCCGCGGGCACTTCCGCTTTCACGAATACGCCGCGCTGGAGCGAGAGCAGTGAGTCCAGCTCCACTGGAGTGGAAGGCGGACGTTGGCGGGAACCGCAGATGGTCACCGCGCGGTGGTAGGCGGCAAACCAGGTGCTGAGCTGCTCGGGAGTGGAGGAGTATGGGTTGAGCGTGACCTTGTCGGTATTCAGCCCGACGTGGCGCTCGAACATGCTCGCGCCTTTCGATAACGCCATCTGCACGATGACCGTTTCGTCCGGCGGCTCGTGGGTGGACCAGCCGATATGCGTGCCGGGGTAGCGGCGGCGGAGCAGATCGATCTGGTTGAGCTGCATGTCTTCATCCGGTGTCGGGTAGATTGAGACGCAATGCATGATCGCGAAATGCACCCGCCGATGCTCGAAGAAGGAGCACACGTTATCGATCTGATCGAGCGTCAGTCCGCCCGTGGAGAAGATGACCGGCAGGCCCGAGGCGGCGGCTTTCTGCAGGAGCGGCCAGTCGCTCGCCGAGCAGCTGGCGATCTTCAGCACGTCGAACTCCATCTCGACGATCAGATCGACCGACGGTTCGTCGAAGGGCGTGCAGATCGCGAGCAGACCCCGCGCGCGGACTTCGGCCAGCAGGGTGCGATATTGCGCCGGCGACAGCCGCGTCGCCAGAAAACGCGGGATGTGTTTGTTTTTCGAATCCTGCTGGTGAGCTGGATGAACCAGCGTCTCCAGATCGCGAAACTGAAACTTCAGGCCGGCGCGAATACCCGCTGCCGTGGCCGCGGTGCCGCATTCGCGGATGATCCGCAGACCGTGCTCGATGTCGCCCTGGTGATTGTTGGCGAGATCGAGGACGAAGAGTTGATCGAAATCAAACTCCGATTCCGAAGGAACCCGGTAGGGAAACTCAGGCGGTTCGAACGGCTGCCGGGGCGTATCCTGCGTCATAATCAATGTAATGGGTTTGCCGGGTCCGGCCCGACTCGTAGCCGGCCCGCACCGTCAGCATGGTGTCCAGCCCGCGAGCGAGCGAGGTGGGGGATTCGGCGATCTCGCCGGTGAGCACTTTGTCGAGATGGTGCATTTCGCAGATGAAATCGTCCGGCCGGGTCTTCGGAAAAGAAAACCACTCTTCTTCGCCTTGCGCCGGGATCAGAGCGACCACATCACCCGCCGCGCCTTGATTGGCGCGCCATTCGATCGCGCCGTCTTCGCATTGGATACGAGCCCATTTCCGGGTCGGAATGGTGACGACATCCTGGATGATGCGGCCGTAAAAGCCAGTCTCGGTGCGCACGCTGAGCGCAAAAATTTCGTCGTATTCCGCCTCCCGCTGCCGCTTGATCTCCACCAGCGCCGACACTTCGTGAACCCGGCCCTCACCGCAGACGCGGGCAAAATGCTGCCACAGATTCGTGGCGTGCGAATGCTCGCCGCCCGCGCCGCCCCCCCGTTTCCAGTAGCCGAGGTAAGTCTGCCAAGGGCCTTCGAGCCAAGGGTGAGCCTGGAAAATACCACCCCAGTGCTCGCGAAATTCGGCGTCGAGCGTGACCGGTTTCCCCACCGCGCCGGCCTTGATCAGCTCCTCCACTTTCACCGTGCTGGGCGCGAGCGCGTGATCGTAACCCACGCAGACTTTGGTCGAGCCGGTTCCCAGTTCCTTCATCAGCTCCGGCACGCCATCCAAGGCGGGGCCGCAGACCGGTTTTTCCACCAGAATCATGGCGGGCTCTTCCCGCAGGGCCTGGCGCATCAGCGGCACGTGCACATCCGGCGGCGTGCTGATGCAAATAATATCGAACCCACCTTGGGGCGCGTCGGCGAGCGAGCAGAGGTGAATGGCGTCGTCCCACTTCCCGTAGCGCTGCGGATAAATCTCGGCGCGGGTGCGCTCCAGCGCCTTCGGATCGACATCGCACAGGACCACCTCCCAGCCGACGGCGCGGGCGGCGTGGCTGAGATGATTGCCGATACTGCCGGCGCCGATGACTTTAACTTTGCGGGTGCTCATGAAATTTGGGGGCTCGCCTGGCGTTTTTTCATCAGAAGTTCGGCGAGAATGAAATCCTCCTCCTGATCCACATTCACGGAGTCGAGTTCGTCCATCACCATGCCGAGGATTACCTGGCCGGTCATGGAATTTTTCTCGGTGATGACCTCGCGCCGCACCACATCGACGGAACCGTTCTGAATAAATGCGGGCGGGAGCGCCTGCCGCGGCTGGTTGAACTGCTCGTCGGTCATCGTCAGAGCAGGCATGAAGGGACGCATTTGCGCGCCGTCGAACTGCCACATCTTGTGCGGATGCTGGGTCGCGGGCATCACCGAGCGGACGGCGTCAGCTCCGGGCGAGGCCAGCAAAAGATCGATCCCCGCGTCGATATGCTCAGCCCGGCGCAGGGGAGCGGTGGGGCGAAGGTGGACCACCAGCTCGGGCTGGTAGCCTTCATTTTCCTCCAGCCAGCGCAGGGCGTGCTGGAAAACCGGCAGATCCGTCACGCGATCGCCGCCCAGTTCCGCCGGCCGCAGGAAAGGCACTTCCGCTCCGGCGGTGCGCGCCGCCGCCGCGATCGCCGCGTCGTCCGTGCTCACGATCACTCGCGTGATGTGTCGCGAGCGTGTCGCCTCATCCACCGCGTAGGCGATCATCGGTTTCCCCGCCAGCGGACGGATGTTCTTGCCAGGCACTTTTTTCGAGCCGCCGCGGGCGGGAATGAGGGCGAGAATGTTCATACAGGCGGAGAGCGATCTTCGGCGATCCCGCCCCGCACACTCAAGCCAAAGCGTTCCGCCGAAACCTTTCCGTATGTCTCTTTCCTTCGTCACTCAGTCATCCGCGACCCTTTTATCCGAGCGTGAATGCCAGGGCCTGCCCGTGCTCGTCACCGGGGCGGGAGGGCGGATAGGCAGCCGCTTCGCCGAATGGTATGGCGCGAAATACCAGATGCGTCTGCTGGTCCATCATCCCGATAAGCATCCCGAAGTGGCCCGCTACGGCGAAGTCGTCTCCGGCGAACTCACCGATCTGGAGACCCTGAAGTCGCACTGCGCCGGCATCGACACCGTTTTGCATCTCGCGGGCGATCCCGATCCTGGAGCCGCCTGGGAAGATCTGCTTCCCGCTAATATCGTCGGCACCTACCATATGATGGTTGCAGCGAAATCCGCGGGTTGCCGACGTTTCATTTACGCGTCTTCCATTCACGCCGTTTCCGGTTACCCGAAAAATGTGCAGGTGAAAACGGCGGATCCCGTGAACCCGGGCGACCTCTACGGCGTGACCAAGTGCTTCGGCGAAGCCCTCGGTCGCTACATGGCCGAGCAGGAGGGCCTCTCCACCATCGCGCTGCGCATCGGCGCCTTCGCGGAGCCGGAGAGCGCTGAGGGGAGCCTCTCGAATATGGACGGCTTCATCTCCCAGCGAGACCTCTGCTCGTTGATCGACCGCTGCATTCGCGTGCGGGGCCTGCAATTCGCCATTCTTCATGGCCTGAGCGATAATTTCTTCAACCGCCTCGACATTACCGATGCGCGCGAACTGGTCGGTTACCATCCCGAGTCCGACTTTACCGAGATCAACAGCAAGCTGCGCGCGCTCGACTTCGATCACGCCGTGCGCGCCCACAATCAGGCCGACGGCCAGAAGTCCGGCATTCGGGAGGATATCTAGAGCCTGTCGCGACCCCCCAGCGTTTCTCCGGTTTCTTTAACCAACGCCATACCGCCTGGCGCAGGGCTCATCTACCCAGGGGCTACCCGGGGCGCTTCTTGGAGCCAGCGCGTTGCCGCCACGCCCGGCACGAACTCTTCCGCCGCCAAGCCGCTTGAAAATCTGCTGCCAACTCCGCGCTCTTTCCTCGCTGGCGGTAGTTTCAGACATCCTGACCTGCGGGGAAAGCGGATGACCTGATTGGGCGGTAAACGAGGCGGAGATTTGTGCCTGGATAGCAGAGTTCCGTGGCATTGAGTTCCGTGCACATGGCCTCAAGAGTGGAGTCGTGGATGGGGTTG
>JBGTNO010000369.1:0-15252 GCA_041743065.1 Chthoniobacterales bacterium | reverse complement strand
GGGATGGCCCGATTTCTCCAGACCGGTATCGGGCCGCTCCTCGGCCGGCGGGTCGAGATCAAGGGGCAGCACGCGCACGGCGAACTCCTGCCGCTTGAACTCGCCATCAACCGCGTCGCCCTCGAAGGTCCGCCCGTCTTCACCGGCTACGTGCGCGACATCACCGAGCGCGTCGTCGCCGAAGCCGCGCTCCGGGCCGCGAAAGAGGAGGCCGACCGGGCCAGCCAGGCCAAGACCGATTTCCTCGCCCGCACCAGCCACGAGCTGCGCACGCCGCTCAATGCCATCCTCGGTTTCGGACAGCTCCTGGAAATGGGCGACCTCCCGCCGCGGGAAGGCGAGAGCGTGGAGCAGATCCTCCTCGCCGGCCGGCATCTGCTCAAGATCGTCGATGAGGTCCTCGACATCGCCGCCGTCGAGTCCGGCCGGATTGTCTTCCTCCTCGAGTCCGTCAGCATCGCCGGCATCGTCCGCGAGACGCTCGATCTCACCCAGCCGCTCGCCGCCGCCCGCCACATCACCTTCGCTCTCGAAAACGAAGAGGCCTGGAAAAAAAGCTACGTGTATGCCGACGCCCAGCGTCTCAAGCAGGTGCTGCTCAATCTTTTCGCCAATGCGGTCAAATACAACCGCCCCGGCGGTTCCGTGACCTTTTCGTGCGAGGACGATTTTTCCGGGCGGCGGCGGATGATCGTGCGCGATACCGGCCTCGGATTGTCGCCGGACCAGTTGGAGCGGATCTTCACCCCCTTCGAGCGCGCCGGCGCGGAACGGACCGAAGTGGAAGGGAGCGGCCTGGGCCTTTCCCTCTGCAAAAGTCTCCTGTTCTCCATGGGCGGAAGCATCGGCGTCGAGAGCGTGGAGGGCGAGGGCAGCACCTTCTGGCTCAAGCTGCCGGGCTCACCCGCTCCGTTGCCGGCGCCGGCTTCGCCCGACGATGAGCGCGAAAATCATCCCTCCGCCGCGCCGTCCACCGTCCTTTACATCGAGGACAACCTCTCGAATCTCAAGCTGATCGAGAGCATCTTCGCCCGCCGAGCCCGCACCAACCTGCTCGTGGCCATGCAGGGCCGCACTGGCATCGATCTCGCGCACGCCCGGCGTCCCGACCTCATCCTGCTCGATCTCCATCTGCCCGACATCATGGGCGACCGCGTCCTGGCCGCCTTGCGGGCTTCCCCCGAGACCCGCGACATCCCCGTCGTCATCCTGAGCGCTGACGCCACCGGCGGACAGGCGGAGCGCCTTCGCGAGGCGGGCGCGAGCGAATATCTGACCAAGCCGCTCGACCTCGCCGCCTTTTTGCGGGTGGTCGAAACCCTGCTGCCCCCCGCGCTCTGAGACCGCCGCCGTGGCCCCTGCGTCTCGCTTGTGCCCCACCGCGGTTCCGCTTTTTCAGCCCCGGAAAAGCGGAATTGATCGCAGGGGCTTTAGCGGATTGGATAGCTCCTTGCAAGTCGCGCCCCACATTGGAAGAACGTTCCGGAAAGCGTGCGGCGCCCTCGAACTCCTGCTGGGGTCCGCTTGGCGCGGCGGCCGGCGTATGCTCGGCTGGCGGCCGCCCATCCAGATCGTGCCCTACTTCGGCTACGGCACGAGGGAACGCCTCATCCTGAAGGGCCGCGTCATGGTCCAGCGCGATCTGCCGCCCCCGGGCCGGGCCGACAACCGCTGGCGGAATTTCCGATCGATGGCGCGACGCTATCTCACCGACGAGGTCCCCGGCGCGCGCGTCGAGCTCCATCACGGCGGCGAAATCTTCGAGCGCCGCACCGACCAGGAGGGCTATTTCGATTTCGACTGCCCTCTGCGGACGCCTCTGCCCGGAGACACTCTCTGGCATGAGGTTAAAATTCACCTCCGCTCTCCGCTGGGTCGGCATCAGATCGAGGTCCAATCCACCGCCCGGATCTACACGCCGCCCGCCGCCGCCGAATTCGGCATCGTCAGCGATATCGACGACACCGTCATCCACACCGGCGCGACCAATTTCTTCCGAATGGCGCGGGTCGTCATGTTCGGCAACGCCTACACGCGCCTCGCCTTCAAGGGGGTCGCCGCTTTCTACCAGGCGCTCCAGCACCACTGCCGCGAAGACCTCCGCAATCCGATTTTTTACGTGACTAGCAGTCCCTGGAATATTTTCGACGTCATCTGCGAAGTCTTCCGCGTCCATCACATTCCGCACGGGCCGATTTTTATGAAGGACTACGGCTTCGACGCCGACAAGTTCATCAAGAGCAGCCACGGCTTCCACAAACTGGCCAGCATCCGCGGGCTGCTGGAGCTCTATCCCCATCTCCCGTTTATCCTCATCGGCGACAGCGGCCAGCATGATCCCGAGATCTATCGACAAATCGTCCGCGAATTTCCCCGGCGGATTCACGCCATCTACATCCGCGACGTGACCGAGCGTTCCGGCCGCCGCGAAGCGGTCGAAGCCCTTGGACGCGAGGTCCAGGAAACGGGAACCGCGCTCGTGCTCAGCCGGGACACCACCGGCGCGGCCGAACATGCGGCCAGCCGGGGATATATCGATCCGGCCCGCCTTTCCTCGATTGCCGCCGACAGTGAGGCCGATACCGAGCGGCCGTCCGCCGCCGAAAAATTACTGGGCCAGCAAACCTGACGCTCGGGCGCGTCGCTTAGCTAGCCGGTGGCGGCGGCCTCGGCTGCGCGGGCCGCGTCCCTCCCCCAAACTTGTTCCGCAGGATCCCGATCCTCCGCTCCGAGGCGGTGCGTCACTCCATGGCGCCGGATCAGGACGATGGCCTTGACCAGCGGGCGGGCGGCGTCGCGCCGCAGCACCGAAGTCCACGGGAAAGTGGATGTGGGCGTTCACGCAGGTGCCATCCCACCAGACGACGTTCAGCTCGAGGCCGTTGGCCAGCCCGCGCATGCCGTCGTCTGGAGCGGCCGCCGGGGCAGATCGAAACGGAACTCGATATGGCCCCGTCGGTTCGCCGCCAGTTCCAGGGTGCCGCCGTGGGCGTGGACCAGCTCCCGGCAGATGCTCAGCCCGAGACCAGCACCGCGATCCGCGCCGCCGCGGGCGTCGTTCCCGCGGAAGAAACGCTCGAAAATCTTCCCGGCCTTCCCGGCGGGAATCTCGGGACCGGAATTGCTGACGGTGCAGACGCAGGCGGTCTCGGAACTGGTCAGCGTGACCCGGATATGACCGCCCGGTTCGCTGTATTTGGCGGCGTTATCGAGCAGATTGAGCATGACTTGACGCAGCCGTCCCTGATCCACGGACCAGAGAAGCGGGGGCGGCAGGTCCCGCTCCAGCGTGAGACTGCGGGCCGAGGCCAGGATCTCCGCGTCCTCCAGAGTTTCTTCTACCAGAGCGGTCAGATCCGTCTCGGCGAGGTGGAGTTCCAGCGGGGCCGCGTCGGCCCTGGCCAGGAGGAGAAGATTTTCGGTGATGGAGGAGAGCCGAATATTTTCATCGAGCAGATCGGCCAGGAGCGACTCGTCGGCTCGGGCCCGGCCTGGTTGCCGGAGAGCTTCCTCGAGCCGGCCGCGCATGATGGTGAGCGGGGTGCGGAGTTCGTGCGAGGCATCGGCGGAGAAGCGCTGGGCTGTGTGAAAAGACCGCTCCAGCCGGTCGAACATCCGATTGAGAATGCGGCCGAGATGGGCGATTTCGTCCCCGGTATCCGCCGCGGGCAGGCGGTGATCGAGCCGCTGGGCCGTGACCGCTTCGGCGGTGGCGGCGATGGCGGCAATGGGACCCAGCGCCTTTTCCGTGATCCACCAACTGCCGAAAGCCGCCGCGAGCACGGCCAGCGGCAGAGCCAGCAGGTAGGCCAGCATCAGATCGGAGACGATCTCCCCCAGCTCGGTCAGATCGCCCGCCACGACCACGCGGAGGCCTTTTGCCTGGAAGAGGCCGAGCCGGACCTTCTCGCCGTTCACCAGGATCGTGCGAAAGCCGGACGCCGCGCCCAGGTTGAGACCGGACAGGTCGGGCGCATCGGGCGAACGCAGGAGCACTTCCCCGGGATCGCCCGGGCCGATGATGGACGCCCGCGGAAGCAGCTCCAGAATTTCGAGCGTCGTGGGATCGGCCAGCCATGGCCGCGGATCCGCGGCGTCCTCCATCTGCTCGAGGACGGGCGCGACTTCCTCCGAGAGCCGCTCATCGAGAGCCTCGCGCTGTTCATAGTAGAGATTGATGGCCGTGCCGATGCCAAAGATCACCAGCGCGGTGGCCACCACCGAGGCGGTCAGGATCTGCAGACGGCGGCGCAGCGACCAGTTCTTCACCCTTCGCGCCCGAGGTAATAGCCGACGCCCCGCCGCGTCTGGAGCAGCTTCGAGGGCGCGCCATCGTCGATCTTGCGGCGCAGCCTTTGGATATAGACATCGACCAGATTGGTGCCGGGATCGAACTGATATTCCCAGACGCGCTCGCAGAGCTGGGTGCGGGTGAAGATGCGGCCCGGGGAGCGCATCAGCGTCTCCAGCAGCGAAAATTCCCGGGGCGTCAGATCGACCAGATGTGGCCCGCGCCGCACTTCGCGCGTGACCAGATTAAGCGTGAGGTCCTCGACTTTGTAGAGGCTCAGGTTTTCGCCGCTCTGACGCCGAAGCAGCGCGCGCAGCCGGGCGCTCAGCTCGTCGATCGAGAAAGGCTTGGCCAGATAATCGTCCGCGCCGAGATCGAGGCCCTCGACCCGTTCGCTCGTCTCGCCGCGCGCGCTCAGGATGAGCACTGGCAACCCGATCCGGCGCTCGCGCAGCACCCGCAGCACGCTCAGGCCATCGCGCCCCGGCAGCATGATGTCGAGCACGGCCAGATCGAACGGCTCGCGGGTCAGCAGTTCCAGAGCCTCATCGCCCCGGTGACACACCTCCACGGTGAAGCCCTCCTCGCGCAGGCCGTTGCGCACGAAGCTGGCGATTTTCTTTTCGTCCTCGATCACAAGCACCCGCATCGCCTTCGATCATGAACTCAGCGCGCGGCCTTGACCAGTCCGCGGCGATGGCGAATGAACAGGAAATCGCCGCTCCGGGCGTGCACCATCCATCGCTCCAGCGCGAAGGTTTCGCCGTAATCCCCGCTCCGAATCAGGCCCCAGGCTTCCGGGAGAGCACCGAAATGACGTTCGCATTCCTTCTTCGAGGAAAAGAGCCGGGACGCCACGTCCGGCGACGGGTCCAGCACCACGGCGGCTTCACTCTCGGTCGTGCCCACCAGCCGCCGCGTGTAAAACTCGAAGCCGTGCGCCCGCGCGTTGCAGATGAAGAGAGGGGGGCGCCGCGCCGGATTCGCCTTCAGGAAGGCCTCCGCCAGCGGGCGCACGCTCGCCTGCTGAGCCAGCAGCCGGTTGACCGCGCCCACTTGCGAGATGAGCAGGATCCAGATCGTGAGGCTGAAACCGCTCAGCAGCGCGAGCGTCGAGAGGCCGCGAGGCTGGATCAGTCCGCCCAAGAGGGCCAGGATACCGACCAGCGTCACGCCGCCGAAGAGAACCAGAAATCCGCGGGAAAAATGGGGCGCGTTCTCCGCGCTGAGCAGATGCGGCAGCGCCAGGACCGCCACCGGCAGGAGCGCAAACAACGCCATGGCCAGCCCGAGCCCCGCCCGGCGCGAGCTGTCCTGGCCGTCCCCCAGCCACCAAAACGCCAGGCCCAGCGCCAGCGCCGGAAACAGCGGCAGAATATAGGTTGGCAGTTTCGACCCGCTGATCGACAGGACCACGAACGGCATGATCGCCCAGCCCGCCAGCAGCCGTTGCGGCCAGGTCAGGGGCTCCTCGCTGCGCCACCGCCGCCAGGCCCGCCCGATCACCGGTGGCAGAAAAAGCGTCCAGGGCAGAAATCCGCCCAGCAGCACCGGCCCGAAAAACCAGAACGGCCTCGACCGCCCGTGCGCCCGGGAAGCGAACCGCTCCAGCAATTCGTAACCCAGAAAGTAGCGAAACAACTCGTGATGCCGCAGCGAGACCGCCCCAAACCACGACAAGCCCACCGCCAGCGTGAGCGCCATGCCCGCCGTCCACTGCCATCCGGAAAAGCGCGGCTCTTTCCGGCCCACCGCCAGCGCGGCCGCCAGCGGCACGACCAGCGCCATCGGTCCCTTCGTGAGAAATCCCAGACCCATCGCCAGGAAAAACAACCAGCGCCAGACCGCCCGTCGCGTCGCCCAATGCTCCACCAGCGCGGCGATCGCCGCCGTGATCCAGAAGGTGAGCGGCATGTCCGGCGTGAGCAGGCGCGCCAACGCGAAGAATTCGATCGCCGAGAGCAGGATCAGAGCCGCCGCCAGTCCCGTGCGAAAATCCCGCAGCCGCCGCCCGATCCGCAGCGTCAGCAGCACGACGCCCAGCGCCGCCAGCGCCGAGGGGATCCGCGCCGCCCATTCGTTCGCCCCGCCGAGACCGAAGCTCGCCGCCGTCGCCCAGTAGAGCAGCGGCGGTTTCTGAAAATGCGGCACGCCATTCAGATGCGGGATCAGCCAGTCGCCCGTCGCCAGCATCTCGCGGCCGATTTCAGCGTAGCGTCCCTCATCCGGCTCGTTCAATCCGCGCGAGCCGAGAAAAAGAGAAAGCGCGAGCGTCGTGGCGGCCAGCAGGGCGAGAGTGGCGAGGGTCTGGCGGCGTTCGGTCATGGCTGACCCCGCGGCCTCCCCGGCGGAATGCGCCGCCGCAGAAACCACCACATGCCCAGCAGATCCAGCAGCGGCCGCCAGAGAAAGGCGCGCATGCCGTAACTCGAAGTGCCGCCCGCCCGCGGATGATGCCGGACCGCCATTTCCGCGACGCGAAATCCCGCCGCCGCCGCCATCGCCGGCATGAACGAATAGAGCGTCCGAATCGGCAGGAACGACCCGATCACTTCCCGCCGGAACACTTTCAGCGCACAGCCGCTGTCACTCACCCCATCGCCGAGGAGGCCGCTCCGCACCCAATTGGCCGCGCGGGACATGGCTCGGCGCAGAGCCGAATCGCGGCGCGAGGCCCGGATGCCGACCACCATGTCAGACCCGCTGCTTTCCAAAAACCGCATCATGGCTGGAATATCCGCCGGATCGTTTTGGCCGTCGCCATCCAGGGTGGCCGCCAGGGGAGCCTCCACCCGCCGCAGCGCCTCCAGCAGAGCCGCGGCCTGTCCGCGATTGACCGGACAGCGCACGATCGTCGTGCGGGGCCATTCGGCGGTTAGCTGCTCCAGCATTTCGCCAGAGCCGTCCGAGCTGCCATCGTCCACCAGCACAATCTGGGGAGCATCCGGCCACGAGCGCCTCAGCGCCTCGAGGCGCTCCAGAAACAGCGGAATGCAGGCCGCCTCATTATAGAAAGGCGCGACAATGGCCAGGCTGGCACCCTTTTTCGCGGGCTTGGATCCAAGCGATTCGGTGAATCCCGGGACGGGAGGCGCAGCTTCGGAAACGGTCATTCATGGGCAAGGTGGAGCGCGCAGGTGAACGGTCGTTCGGAATTAAAATGACGAATCTGTCATTTTCCGCCCGCCAGCACCACGAGTCCGCCCGTAATCAGCGCCCCGCCCGCCGCCAGCCGCCAGGTGAAGGGCTCGCCCAGCAGCGCCACCGAAAGCGCTAGCGTGACCACAATGCTGCCCTTATCGACGAGGGCGACGTAGGAAACGGTGCCGGCTTTCATCGCCCGGTAATAGCAGATCCAAGACAGGGTCGTGAGCAGCGCCGAGAGAGCCAGCAGCGCCACCGCCCGCGGGCCGACGCCTCGGAGAGCGCCCGCCGCGCCAGCGTTCTCGGTCCAGAGGCAGACGTTGATAATGACAAACAGAAAGACGAATCCGGTGCGGACGAGCAGCCCGACGTCCGCGCTCAGCGTGGCCAGCCCGGCCTTCGCCACCACCGAGGTCAGGCCCGCAAACACGGCCGCGGCCAAGGCGTAAAGTTTCCAATTTTCCATGTCCGCATTAGGAACCAGGGCCGGGACGTTTCACTAGATAAAAACAATCGGATAAATCAGCCGTTCCAGCGGAAAACTGGAGCTGGTGGTGAAAGGGCGGATGGTTTCCCGCGTCTTCAGCGCCAGCGCGGCGTGATCAGGGAAGACGTTTTGGCCGCGCGGGGCTCGCATTAACACCTGACATCACGCCGAGAGAATGGTATCGGTCTCCGCTGCCATGAATTCCGAAGAGCTGTGCCCAGAGTCGAACGAACTCGAAATCAAAAGCATCCTGTTGCTCGACGACGATCTTGAGCTCGCCGATACGCTGAAGGCGCTGCTGGAAAGCCGTAACTATCTGGTCACGACGGTCAAAAACGGGATCGAGGGTCTGCGCGAGGTGATGGCACTCGATTTCGATGTCATCATCTGCGACATGAAAATGCCGGCGATGGCGGGCGATATGTTCTACCTGGCGGTGAAGCGGACGAAGCCGGATCTGGCCAGTCGCTTCATCTTTGTGACCGGCTATGCCGATGATCCGGAGATCGAGAAATTCACCGCCGAGATGGGGGTGACGACGCTAGTGAAGCCGATCGTGATCGACGAGCTGGTCGGAGCGATTGGCCTGATCCTGCAATCGTCGCAGAACCTCTCCAAGACCGAGCTATAACGGCGGGGGCGGAGTTGATGGTTGATACTTGAGGATGGGCGGATAGCCTCGGGGAAAATGCGGCGAGCCCTTCTTCAATTCGTCCTTTTCTTCGCGGTCCTGACGGTCTGGCTGTGCCGGGAATCGGCTCGCTCCCCGCTGGACGCGGTGGACCAGCATTTTAGCAACTGGCTGGCGGGAAATGCGGCCGCGCCAGCTTCTCCCGCTCCGCTGCTCCTGGTGGATATAAACGACTCGACCCTGGAGAACACGCCGTGGCCACTGTCCTATCTCGATTACTCCCTCTTCTTCCAGGCGATTGCGCCCCAGTCGCCGCCGGTGATCGCGATCGCGCCCGTCCTGAGACCGCGCACCGCCCACGATCCGATGGCGAATCAATATCGCGAAGCCCTGCACGATCAGATTCTGCGTTTGCCCAAGGTGCTGCTGGGCGCTCGGCTGGGACGCCGCCAAGACACCATGCGGCTGCTGGCGACGGAGCGCTGGGTGGCGCTGGAGCATGTGACCGGCGATCTCTCGCGAATCCCGGAATACGACCGGATCGAAAAGCAGCCCGAGGAGGCGCTTGCGCTCTCCGGGACGACGGGCTTCACCAATCTGCGGGGCCGCCGCGATGAGAAGGTTTACCGGGCGCCACTGCTCTTGCGCTATCGCGGGCAGGTGGTGCCGAGTTTTATCCTGCAGGCGGCCATGCTCTGGCATCGGGTCACGCCGGATCAGGTGAATGCGATCGTGGGCGAGGAGATCTGGCTCGGCGGCGAGATCCGGGTGCCGATCGATGAGGAGGGGAGAATGGTGGTGGACTTCTCTTCCACGATCTCGCGTTTCGGATTCGACGATCTGCTCCTCTCCAGTGCCGAGCGCGATATGAACCAGGCTCCCACTTTCTCCATCGATCAGATCAAAGACAAACTGGTGCTGCTCGGGCGGACCGACCAGGCGAGCCGGACGCTGCGTTTCCCGACCGGCGAGCAGGCGAGTATGCCGGAGCTGATCGCGCGCAGCATCGCGACCCTGCAGGAAGGGCGCTTTCAGGATCGGGTGTCCTATCGTTTCGACGGGGCTCTGATTGTGGCTCTGGGCATTCTGGGCGGGTTTTTTACGCTTTGGCCGCCGAAGCGGATTCTGGTGGCGTCGGGCACCGCGATGCTTCTCTATTTGCTCATCGCCATGAGCATCTACAGTGCGGCCCGGCTCTGGGTGCCGATCACCCTCCCGCTGGGGCTGGTCCTTGGCAGTGCCGCCTTTGCGGTGCTCTGCCCGCCGCCCCGGGCGGTGAAGGCGGTCCGCGCCGCCCAGCCCGAGCCGGAGGATATTTTCCGCTGAAGGCGCGCGGACGGCGGGGGCGATCGCTTGACAAGGTTCCGCCGCAGCCTTGAAGGTCAGCGGCCTGAGCACGATGAAACGCATCCTTTCCGGCATCAAACCGACCGGGCACCCTCACATCGGCAATTATTTCGGCATGATGAAGCCCGCCATTGCCTGGCAGGACCGGGGTGAGGCGTTTTATTTCGTGGCCGATTATCACGCGCTCACCACCATGCGCGACGCGGCGGCTCTGCGGGCACATTCCAGGATGGTGGCGCTGGATTTTCTGGCCTGTGGGCTGGAGCCGGAGAAGGCGGTGTTGTTTCGCCAATCCGAGGTGCCGGCGGTGACGGAGTTGCAGTGGATCCTGAGCTGCGTGACGCCGATGGGACTGTTGGAGCGCTGCCACGCCTACAAAGATGCGCTGGCTCACGGAATCCCGCTCAATCACGGCATTTTCAGCTACCCGGTGCTGATGGCGGCCGATATTTTACTCTACGACAGCGACGTGGTGCCGGTGGGCCAAGACCAAAAGCAGCATATCGAGGTGGCGCGAGATATCGCGGTGAAGATCAATGAACTCTTCGGCGGCGGCACCCTGAAGCTGCCCGAGCCAAGTATCCCATCGCAGGTGGCCACGGTGCGGGGACTGGACGGCCAGAAAATGAGCAAGAGCCACGGAAATGCGATCGAGCTTTTCCCGGAGGAGAAGGCGCTGCGCCAGCAGATCATGAGCATCGTGACCGACTCGACTCCGGTGGAAGCGCCCAAGGATCCCACGGATTCGACCCTCGTGAATCTCTATCGGTTATTCGCCTCCGAGGCCGAAGTCCGGCGGATGGAGGAGGATTTCTGGGCCGGCGGCACCGGCTACGGAGATTTCAAGAAACGGCTTTTCGGGGCCGTGTGGGAATATTTCGCACCGATGCGCGCGCGGCGGACGGAACTGCTGGCGAATCCGGATCAGGTGGATGAAGTGCTGAGGCGCGGCGCCGAACGCGCTCGCGAGGTGGCCGGGGTGGTGCTCGAACGAGTGCGCCGGGCCGCGGGTCTGGGCTGAGAACGATTTACCATACTTGGAAGCGCCTGCGAATCATCATTTTACGAATGACGCATTTTTGGGGACCCGCGGTATTTTTTCTCACTTCGTGTCTTGCATTCAAAAATGCACTGCATATGTTGTCTCGCTCCGTTCGGCACTCGCTGAAGGAAAACGATAGAATACAAGCAACTACTTATGGACGATTATCCCACTGAGCGAACCGGTTTTGAGCCGTTGGCCTCCGAAAAAATCATGTTCGAGCGCAAGATTTTCTTTCTCGACCTGAAAGAAAATCAACGCGGCCGGTTTCTCAAAATAACCGAAGATGTCGGCGGGCGCCGAGACACCATCATGCTGCCCGCGGGCGCTTTCAACGAATTCGCGGAAGCTCTCGAGCGTCTCATCGAGACCGAGAGCAATATGGACTGACCGACCGGGTCTCCCCTTCCCCGGGGTGCGGGGAGGGATTCAAATCAATTCGGCGAAAGTGAGCCGTCCGGAGGCCGTGGGAACCACGCTGGAGATGCGGACGCGGGCGGTGCCGCCGATGAGCGAGGCGGCCTTGTTCACGATGATCATGGTGCCGTCTGGCAAATAGCCGACTGCCTGCAGGGGATCGCGGCCGGCTTTGATCAGCTCGAGCGACAGAAGGTCGCCCACTCCCACCGAAGTTTTGACCGCCTTCTCGAGTTCGTGGAGAAGGAGGACCCGCACGCGCTGAAGCTGCGCGGTCTTGCCCAGATTCACGTCGTTGGTTAACAGCGGGCAGCCACTGAGCTGGGCCAGATGGATCAGGCGGGTATCGACCATTTCCTCCGTGACCGACTCGGTCTCGTGAATGGTGACCTCCACTTCGCTGAGCGCCTGCAAGGTCGCCAGGGTGTCGAGGCCGCGTCGCCCGCGTTCGCGGCGTCGCGGCTCGGAGGCGTCGGCCAGGAGTTGCAGTTCAGTCAGAATGAAACGCGGCACCAGCAGGCTGCGGCTGATGAACCCCGATTTCACGAGCGCCACAATCCGGCCATCGATGCAGATATTGCTGTCGATGATGACGGGCGGCTCCTGTATGCCGGTCTGCCGAAACCGCACGAAAGGGATGATAATGGAAAATTCGTCCCGGTGGCTGCGAACGGCCAGCATCATGCCAAGGTAAGCGCAGGTAAGATAAATCGTCATTCCGATCAGCCACTGCGTCTCGTCCGGGAGGAACCGGAGCATGCCCGACGCCATGAGCAGCCGGGCGGAGATGAGACCGAGCAGCAGGCCAAACGTCGCGGAGGAAAAAATGCGGAGTGACACGCCTTTGAGGAGCCGGTCGAGCAGGACCACACTCAGCCCGAAAACGCTCCCGATGACCCCGCCCACCCAGATGGAATGGAAGAGAGCTTCCCCCAGCGCGCAGCCGATGAAAGCCGACAGGATGATGAAGAGGATGCGGAGAAGATTTACGGTGAGAGTCGGAGTCATGGAGAGTTGAGCGTGTTGAGTAGCAAGGCTCCGGGGGCGGGGAGAACGCGCCGCCGGTGCAGCGGAGGGGCGGTTGGTCGCCTCGATGACTTCAGAACAGCCTTCCGCATCTCACCGCTTGTGTAGCTCAGTTCGTGCCGCGCTCGTCCAAGGCTTGCGCCGGGCGCACGCGCCGCGCGGAATCTCGATAGAAAAGAATGCCGTGCTTGCGCAGATTTTCCACCAGGGCGCGCAGATTTTCAGTGAGCGCGCGGTCATTCAGAAGCGCGTTCACGAGTCCCGGGCCCTGCCGGGCATCGGCCACGACGTCCTGTGCTTTCCGCAAAACACCGCGCGCGTCCGCGATCGCGCCTCGCAGATCTTCGGCGGCTTGGTCAGCCGTGTTCAGGGTTTCATCCGCCGTCCGCACCGCCTGTTGAGCGCCGGTCGCCACGGTGTCGATTTTTTCCACCACGCCGGCGAGATCCTGGGAGACGCTGGAGAAATTCTCGCTGGTCGTCTTCAGATTCGCCAAGGTGGCGCTGAGATTATCGAGATTTTGCGGGCTGAGCAGCTCGGCATTCAGCCGATCCGTCATGGCCTGGATCTTGGCCAGACCCACCCGCAAATCCCCGACCGCTTCTCCGCCCTTGGCGGCGAGATCGCTGATTCCGCCGCTCTGGCGCTGCCCCGCCACCACCTCGCCGTCTCTCAACCGTTGCGCCGGATCGCTGGAGTCGAACTTGGCGGAATCGAATCCATCCGGCAGGCGGGTTTGGATAAAGCGGTCGCCCAGCAGTCCGGAGCTGCCCACCGTGAACCGCGTTTCACGCGGGAGTGGCACATCTTCGCGAATGCTCAGCACCACTCGGACCGTCTGAATATTTTCCCCCAGCACCGGTTTCTCCGTCACCGCACCGATGCGCGCGCCGGAAAGAAGCACGTCCGATCCTTTCAAAATACCGCCCGCGTCCGGCAGCTCGACCGTCACCCTGTAAAAGCTTTCCAGACCCTGGCCGAGTCGGCCGAACTGCACCGCCATCACCGCGATGATCGCCAGGCCGGCGGCCACGAAGATCCCCACTTTCAATTTCAGACCGCGCGAACTTTCACTCATAAGCTCTCATAATCATGGTGGGAACGTCCCTCGATAAAGTCTCGAATCAAGGGATCCTCTGCCCGCTCGAAATCGGCGTAGCCACCGTAAAAGTGGATGCGGCCCTCGTGAAGATAGGCCACTCGGTCAGCCACGTGAGCCGCTGTCTTCATATCGTGCGTCACCACCACCGACGTGATCTGGTAGCGTTTTTGCAGGGCGCGGATCAGCCGGTTGATGCTGTCGCTGGCGATGGGATCGAGGCCGGTGGTCGGCTCGTCGTAGAGCACGCATTGCGGTCGCGTGATGATCGCCCGCGCCAGACCCACCCGCTTGCGCATGCCGCCGCTGAGGCTTTCCGGCATCTTGAGCTGTTGCCCGCGCAGGTTCACCACCTCCAGGGCTTCCGCCACTTTTTCCGCGATCACCGCCTCCTCTTTCTCGCCACTCTCGCGGAGCGGAAAGGCCAGGTTCTGGGCCACCGTCATCGAGTCGAAAAGGGCGCCGCTCTGGAAGAGAACGGCCACTTTTTTCCGGATCGGCACCAGTTGCCGCTCCCGCAGGTGACCGATCGGCTGCCCTTCGATCAGCACTTCCCCGCTGGTCGGCTTCATCAGCCCGATGATGTGCTTGAGGATGACGCTTTTGCCGCCGCCGCTCCGACCGAGCACGACCAGCGTTTCGCCCTCGTGAATCGAGAGGTCGATCCCGCGCAGGATGCGGTTCTGCCCGATGGTCTTGACCAGCCCCCGCAGCTCGATCACCTCACACCCCTCCCGGGAAAAGGATGTTCAACAGCATGGTCAGGAAGAAATTCGAGACCAGCACGGTGAGCGAGCCGATCACGACCGCTTCCGTCGGCGCCCGGCCCACGCCAACCGCGCCCTCCTTCGCGTTCAGCCCCTGGTGGCAGCTCACAAACACGATCACGATCCCGAAAAAGAAGCCCTTGATCAGCGACATCTGGATATCGCGGATGCCGGTGAAGGTCAGCATGTTCTCCACGAAATAGGCCCCCGGAATGTCGAGCAGGTGAACCCCCACGAAGTAGCTGACCAGGATTCCGAATCCGCAGCACTCCGCCACCAGCAGCGGCATGGAAATGATCATGGCCAGCGCCCGCGGCACCACCAGGTAATCCACCGGATAAACCCCGAGCGCGCGCAGCGCGTCGATCTGCTCCGTCACCTTCATCGTTCCGATCTCGGCCGACATGGCCGCGCCGACCCGGCCGGCCACCATCAGGCCCGTGAGCACCGGTCCCAGCTCCCGGAAGACCGATACCGCCACCACCGCGCCCACCGCGGAACTCATCCCCAGCCGGGCAAACTGAAAATAAGTCTGCGCGGTGAAGACCGCGCCCGTGAAAGCCCCTGTCACGATGACCACCAGCTGCGAGCGGAAGCCGATTTCCTGCATCTGCCGGAGAAACAGCCGCCATCGGATCGGCTCGCGCACCACCGAGAGCAGCGTATCCCAGGCCAGCAAAACCAGCTCGCCCAAATAACCGGCGAAGGCGACAAAAGGGGCGCCGAGAAACGTGAATAGCGCCGTCATCCAGAGACGGGAATAGACCGTGCGCCCGGCTGGGTCAACCCGGAGTGCCAATTCTGCCGCGCTGAAGAGCCCCGTCAGGGCCGGTTAACCCTCATTAACCGGAGCGGTCCAATTTCAGACATCCTGACCTGCGGGGAAAGCGGATGACCTGATTGGGCGGTAAACGAGGCGGAGATTTGTGCCTGGATAGCAGAGTTCCGTGGCATTGAGTTCCGTGCACATGGCCTCAAGAGTGGAGTCGTGGATGGGGTTG
>JBGTNO010000368.1:0-10383 GCA_041743065.1 Chthoniobacterales bacterium | reverse complement strand
GACGGTGCGCGAGGCGGATGGTCTGGCGCTCAGTTCGCGCAATCGGTATCTCACGCCCGAGCAGCGCCGCCAGGCGCCGCTGCTCCGCCGCGCGCTGCTGGACGCTTCCGCATCCTCCGGCCCGCCCGCCGAATTGCGCCTAAAAATCATCGACGCGCTCTCCACCGCCTCGCAGGCCCGGATCGATTACGTGGCGGTGGTCGATCCCGAATCGCTTGCTTCTTTGGAAACATCGCAACCACACATGCTCATCGCCGCCGCCGTTTATTTCGGGCAGACTCGCCTGATCGACCACATCACCCTTGCTTGAGCGAGTTCGATTTCATCATCATCGGCAGTGGCATCGCGGGCTTGAGCTGCGCCCTCGAAGCGGCGGAGCACGGCCGGGTCGCCATCGTGACCAAGAGCGGCCTGGCGGAATCGAACACGCTTTACGCCCAGGGCGGCGTGGCCTGCGTGACCAGCGAGGAGGATTCCGCCGAGCTGCATGTGCAGGATACGCTCAACGCCGGGGCGGGACTCTGCGACGAGGAGATTGTCCGGCGGATTGTGAGCGAAGGACCGGAGAGAATTCGCACCCTCATCGAGCTGGGCGTGGAGTTCGAAAAACGGGAGACGGAAGCCGGACTGGAATTCGATCTCGGCCGTGAGGGCGGGCACTCGAGGCGCCGCATCCTGCACGCGCACGACGCCACCGGGCGCGCCATCGAGATGGCTCTGGCGGGCAAAGCGCGGGCGCATCCGCGGATCACGATCTTCGAAAATCACATGGCCGTCGATCTGGTCACCACGGGCAAGCTCGGCTTCGCCTCGGAGAACCGTTGTGTCGGGGTTTACGTGCTCGACGAACCCGAGGGCGCGGTCCGCACTTTTCGCTGCGACCGCATCGTTCTCGCCACCGGCGGCTGCGGCAAAGTCTATCTTTACACCACCAATCCGCGGGTGGCGACGGGCGACGGCGTGGCGATGGCCTGGCGGGCGGGCGCGGAAATCTCGAACATGGAGTTCATCCAGTTCCATCCGACCTGCCTGTATCATCCCGAGGGCCGGTCTTTCCTCATCTCCGAGGCGGTGCGTGGCGAAGGCGCCATCCTGCTCGACGGAAAAAAGGAGCGTTTCATGCCGCGCTATCACGAGCGCGCGGAACTCGCGCCCCGCGACATCGTGGCCCGCGCCATCGACGCCGAGATGAAACGCACCGGCGAGCCCTGCGTCTTTCTCGACGTGACGGCCAAGTCGCTGGAGTTCATCCGCGAGCGTTTTCCGATGATCTACGAGACCTGCCTGAGCCTCGGCATCGACATGGCCACGGACCCCATCCCGGTCGTGCCGGCGGCGCATTATCAGTGCGGTGGCGTCAAGACCACGATCGACGGCGCCACTTCGGTGACCGGGCTCTACGCCATCGGCGAGACCGCCAGCACCGGGCTGCACGGGGCCAATCGACTGGCCAGCAACTCACTTCTCGAAGGCGTCGTCCTGGCCCATCTGGCCTGCGAGCACCTGCTCGGCACGCTGCCCGTCGGCTCCGAGGGCGGGCTGCCGGTGGAGGTGCCGGAGTGGCAAAGCGGCGACGCGCACGATGTGGATGAAATGGTCGTCATTTATCACAATTGGGACGAAATCCGCCGGCTGATGTGGGATTACGTGAGCATCGTCCGCACCAGCAAACGCCTCCAGCGCGCCAGCACCCGGCTGCGCAATCTGCTGCGCGAGATCCAGGAATTTTACTGGAATTTCACCGTCACCCGCGACCTGCTCGAGCTGCGCAATCTGGCCACCGTGGCGGCCCTGATCGTCGATTCCGCCCAGCTCCGCAAGGAAAGCCGCGGCCTGCATTACACCCTCGATTATCCGGAGCCGGATGAGCTTTATCGCCGCGACAGCATCCTGCGACGCCCCTGAGCCGGACGCGGCTGGGCCGGAATCTGCTATAAAAGGGCTTCGTCATGCAGAAACGCGACAAAGTCGGCCGCCGATTGAGCCTTTACGTCTGCGGACGGTTCCGCAATATTGTCGCCCTACTCAGGATGAAATCGCTCTCGTTTCTCACCCTTGTCGCCGTTGCTTTCGCCGGGGCCGTGCAGGCGCAGTCTCCCTATCAGACCAGTGCCGACTTTATAAAATACGCCATGAAGCTGCGCGAAAGCGCTCTGCTGAAGATCGAGCCGCAGGTGTTTATCCCGACCGTCTCGCGGACGATGGGCGAAGGCCGCTTCCCCTGGAAAAATCAGATCGTCACCACCTGCTTCTGGGTCGGGGAGGATGCGGCCGTGAACAACCCGGTGCACAATTATTCCTCCTCCTGGGATGTGAACTGGACCGCCTCCTACGGTGGCTATGATAACCCCGACCGCACCGCCCGCCGCGGCTTTATCCCCGCCAATTTCGTCCCCCGCCAGAACCCGTTCTACGTGGCCCTGCCCTACAACGACGTGACCCGGGGCACCACGAAACCCGAGGCGCGCCGCGTCATTCCCTGGTTCCGCGAAGCCTACGTAAAGGAGGGCCAGTCGGTCTGCCAGAATCGTTGGATCGCCGTCCGCCGCGGCAGTCGCATCGCCTACGCGCAGTGGTCGGACTGCGGGCCCTTCCGCACCGATCATTGGCAATATGTCTTCGGTAACGAGCGGCCCAAGCCGAACCTCAACCAGGGAGCCGGACTCGACGTTTCGCCCGCCGTGCGCGACTATCTCGGCATCACCGGCAAGGATGTGACCGACTGGAAGTTTGTCGATTTCAAGGACGTGCCGCCCGGGCCGTGGTCGAAATACGGCAACAACAACGATTTCGTGATCAATGCCCGCAAGTCGCAGGATAGCGTCGTCAAGAACGCTCCCGCCGCGTCCTCCGCCCCGCGGGTGATTACCCAGTAGAGCCCTCCGCGATTCTGTCCGACCGCTGCGCCGCCCTGACCCATTGCGTATGAGTCGCGGCCTTTTCATTACCTTCGAAGGCTCGGAAGGCTGCGGCAAAAGCACCCAACTCCATCGCCTGGCCGAGCTGCTCCGGCAGACCGGCCGCACCGTCGTCACCACCCGCGAACCCGGCGGCACCGAGCTGGGCGAAGAGATCCGGCACCTGCTGCAGTTCTCGAAAAAAGGCCACGGCATGACTTCGGAGACGGAGTTGCTGCTGTTCACCGCCAGCCGGGCCGAGCTGACGCGCCAGATCATCCGCCCCGCGCTCGAGGCCGGTCACATCGTGCTCGGCGATCGCTATCTCGACTCGACGACGGTTTATCAAGGCGTCGCCCGAAAATTGCGCGTGGCGGATGTGGACTTCATCAATCGGTTTGCCATAGGCGATTGTCGGCCGGATCTGACCTTGGTGTTCGATCTGGCGGGGCCCGCCGCCCGCCAGCGCCTGACCGAACGCCCCGGCGTCCCCGATCGGATGGAATCGCAACCCGAGCCATTCTACGAAGACGTCCGCCGCGGCTATCTCGCGCTCGCCGAGGCGGAGCCGGAACGCGTCCTGATCATCGATGCCGCCCCGCCGCCCGACGAGGTGGAGCGTTTCCTTCACCAACTGCTGGAGTCAAAATTCCGTGGCCTTCTCCCAGAATAGCGCCCTCGATCTCCTGCGCCGGGCCATCGCGCACGACCGGTTGGCCCATGCCTACCTCATTTCCGGGCCGGAGGGCAGCGGCGTCCGCGAGCTGGCGGCCAGCCTCGCCGCCGCCGTGAACGACACCGCGCCGGGTGAGGGACTCGCGCATCCCGACGTCCACATCGCCGAGCCGGAATCGAAGTCGCGCCGCATCACGGTTGACCAGATCCGGGCCTTGGAGCGCGAGCTGCAGATGCGTTCCCTGACCGGGGGCCGCAAGATCGCCCTTATTTTCGAGGCCGACCGCATGGTCACGATGGCCGCGAACGCCTTCCTCAAAACGCTGGAGGAGCCGCCCGGCAATTCGCTCCTCATCCTGACGACCGCGCACCCCGAGATGCTGCTCGACACCATAATTTCCCGCTGCATCCCAGTCAGCCTGATGGCGGAGAAAGCGCCCGAACTGTCCGCCGCCCAGCAGTCGCTCGTGCGGCGGCTGGCGGATTTCTTCCGTCACTCCTCGCCCGGCGTCGGCGAAGTCTATCAGCTCGTGCGCCATTTTCAGTCCCTCCTGCTGGAAATCAAAACCGCCATCCAGGCCACCCAGGCCGAGGAAATGAAGCGGGAGGAAGTTCATTATAAACAAACCACCGACGGCAAGTGGCTCGCCGAGCGCGAGAATTTCCACAAGGCCCTGACCGAATCCCAGTATCTGCGGGCGCGGCTCGCTCTCGTCGATACGCTGATGCAATGGTGGGCCGATATCCTCCGGCACCAGCAGGGCTCCGCGCGTCTCGATCTGCCCGGGCACGAGCGGATCACCGTTCTCCTCGCCGGACGCTTCGCCCCCGCCGACCTGCTGCGCCGCATCACCGCGATCGAGCAACTCCGCGAGCTGCTCGGCACCAATGTCCAGGAAGCGCTCGCCATCGAAACGAGCTTCCTCCAGGCCTTTGCGGAGGGCTGCTGAAGGATTCTCCCGCGCGCCCTGGCGGCGCGCTGGCGTCCAACGACCTTAGGACTGGTAGCGAGGCAGGGATTCGAACGATCCCAGAATATCGATTCGAGTGGTGACGCCAGCCGCTTCCCTCAAAGCAACGGCGACCTCGGATTTGGCGACTCCCCCTTCAATCTCCACGTAAAAAAGATAGCTGTTCGGGTGCCCGTGAACAGGGCGGGAGACGATCCGCGTCAAATTAACTCCATGCCGGCCAAACGGAGCCAGAAATGAGCATAGGCTTCCACAATCGTTCCGCAGCCCGACGACCAGCGCGGTCTTTTGGGCCTTCGCCGATTCGTGGACTCCCTGACCGATGGCGAAGAAATGGGTCACGTTTGTCTCCTCCTCCACAATCGGGAATTTGAGCACCTTTAATCCATAGAGAAGGGCGGCATCCCGCCCGCAGATGGCCGCACCGCTTGGATCTTCAGCTGCCGCCAGCGCGGCCATCGCCGTACTGGAAACCGGCTTCAAGGTAGCGCCGGAGTACTCCCGCTTGAGCCAGTCTTTGTGGTGCTCCAGAGGGGCAAAATGGGAATATACCGTCCTCACCGTGCCTTGGTCCTGCCCCGCCAGGCACAAGCGAACATCCAGCGACAGCTCTTCCTGCACGAAGATGGACTGCGCGTTTTCAATCAGCAAATCCACCGTGCCGTAAATGGTGCCGCCCGACGAGTTCTCCACCGGCACGATTCCCAGCCCCGAGGGCTCTTCCTTGATGAAATCGAATACCTGATCGACGGTCGGAAACGGCTTGAGTTCGCGTTCCCCGTGCCGTTGTTTCGCCACGCTGTGAGCGAAGGTGCCTTGAGGGCCCAAAAAGGCGACGGGTGCGGTAATCATGGGTTCGAAGAATAAGAAGCAGCGCGAATGCCACTAAGATCATTCATTGATGGCACAGCTAGATCGTGCGCGGTTCACCCTGCGCGTTCTACGCGGCCCGGCATGGCAAGGGAAGAGCAAAATTTGCGGGGATTCACCGTGGTGTCGAATCTGGCCAAGCGATACTGGAGTTCTGGCCCGAGGTCAAATCCTCAGATACGGCGGCATCAGGTCAACCTCCTCCGAAAGTCGAGTCAGCCGTTCCTTCTCGCTCGCCCCCAATCCAGAGTTTACCTCGCGCGCGCTTTCCTCCAAATTCAAAACCACTTCCATGACAGCGATCAAAACTCTCCGCGTCGGCATGATCGGCTATAATTTCATGGGCAAAGCCCACTCGAATGCGTGGCGCCAGGCCGGCCGGTTTTTCGATCTGCCCGCAAAAATCGAGCTCGGCACCATCTGCGGCCGCTCGGCGGCCAGCGTGGCCCAGGCGGCCGAAACGTTGGGCTGGGCACAGACTTCCACCGATTGGCGCGACGTGGTGAGCGATCCCGCGATCGACATTATCGACATCACCACGCCGAACGACACCCACGCCGAGATCGCCATCGCCGCCGCCGCCAACGGCAAAGCCGTGCTCTGCGAGAAACCGCTGGCTGTCTCCGTCGCCCAAGCGGAGGAAATGCTGGCCGCCGTCGAGCGCGCCGGCGTGGTCCACATGGTCTGCCACAACTACCGCCGGATTCCTGCCCTCGCGCTGGCCAGGCACATGATCGAGAACGGCGACCTCGGCGACCGCATTTTCCACTACCGGGCTCGCTACGCGCAGGACTGGATCACCGACCCGGAGTTTCCGCTGGTCTGGCGGCTGCGCTCCGACATTGCCGGCTCGGGCGCGCACGGCGACATCCACGCCCATATCATCGATCTGGGGCGTTATCTGGTCGGGGAGTTCGCCGAAGTCTGCGGAACGATGGAGACTTTTATCAAGGAACGCCCCCTTCCCGGCGAGTCGGGCAAAACCGGCAGCGTCACCGTCGATGATGCCGTCTCCATGATCGGGCGTTTCCAGAACGGAGCGATGGCCAACCTCGAAGCCACCCGGTTCGCCCACGGCCGCAAGAATCACATCACCCTCGAGATCAACGGCAGCAAGGGCTCGCTGGCTTTCAATTTCGAGGACATGAACCGCCTCGAATACTACCACACCGCCGATCCCGAAGACCGCCGCGGCTTCCGCGGCATTCTGGTCACCGAGTCGGGACATCCCCACGTGGGGAACTACTGGCCGCCGGGCCACATCATCGGCTACGAGCACACTTTCATCAACACCTTCGCCGATTTCGTGGCAGCGGTGGTCGCGGGCACGAGCGTCCAGCCCACCTTCGCCGACGGACTCCAAAACGAGCGCGTCCTCGACGCGGTGCAGCGGAGCGCTCGCAGCCGAAGCTGGGTCTCGCTGAGCTAGCGCAATTTTTTTATGAAGCTAACCAACCAAGTCGCCATCGTCACCGGAGCCGGCCGCGGCATCGGGCACGCCATTGCCCGGCGTCTCGCCTCCGCCGGGGCCAAAGTCGCCGTCGTCAGCCGCACCGAAGCCAACTCCGCCCGCACCGCCGACGAGATCAACCGAGAGTATCCCGAGTCCGCCCGGCCCTATCCGGTGGACGTGGCCGACCACGCCGCCGTCCAGACGCTGGTCGCGCGGATCGCCAGTGATTTCGGCCGCGTCGATATCCTCGTCAACAACGCGGGCGTCACCCGCGACGGCCTCAGCATGCGCATGCCGATCGAAGACTGGAATCTGGTCCTCGATACCAATCTGCGCGGCGCCTTCAGTTTCATCCAGTCCGTCGAGCGGCTCATGCTCAGGCAGCGCTCCGGCCGCATCATCAATATCGCGAGCGTCAGCGGCCTGATGGGCAACGCCGGCCAGGCCAATTACGCCGCCAGCAAGGCCGGGCTCATCGGTTTGACCAAAACGATCGCGCGCGAGCTCGCCAGCCGCGGCATCACCGTCAACGCCGTCGCCCCCGGCTTCATCACCACCGACATGACCGATGTCCTCTCGGACGACATCAAGGACGCGGTGACGAAACAGATCCCGCTCGCTCGGTTCGGCGCGCCCGAGGACATCGCCGCCGCCGTCGCCTTCCTCGCCAGTCCCGAGGCGGGCTACATCACCGGCCAGACCCTCACGGTCGATGGCGGGATGGTCATGTAGCGGGTTCTTTTTTGCCGTGCGACTTTTGGTCCTCCGTCACGCTGATGCCGACACCTCGGCCGAGAGCGACGAGCTGCGCCCTCTCTCCGAGAAAGGCGCGACCCAGGCTCTGCGGGTGGCCGGAATGTGCAAGACCTGCGGGCAGCTTCCCGATGTCATTCTGCACAGCCCGCCGCAGCGGGCGCGAGAGACGGCGGAGATTTTCGAGAAAGAAGCGGGCCTCCCGCGGCTGATCGAAGTCGGCTGGCTGGCCTGCGGCATGTCACCCGCCACCGCGCTGCGGGAACTGGCGGCCTACGCCGAGTTTCCCTCGATCATGCTCGTCGGCCACGAGCCCGATCTCAGCCGGCTCGTGGCCTTTCTCCTCGGCCTCGGAAATCCGGAAGCGCTCCACCTGCGCAAAGCTTCCCTCACCTGCCTGACCGTTTCCGACTTGTGGGAAGGCGGCGGGCGACTGGAATATCTCCTGCCTGCCAAACTGCTCAAAAAATGAAAGAACGCGTCATCAACACGAACTGCTTCGTCGAAGACGCGGTCAACATCATCACCGATGCCGCGCGCCTCGCCCTCGCCGAACGCCGCCTGTTCCGCCTGTCGCTCTGCGGCGGCGGCACCCCCAGACCCGTCTATGCCGCGCTCGCCCAGGCGACGCCCAGCCTCGACTGGAGCCATATCCAGATTACTTTCGGCGACGAGCGCACCGTTCCGCCGGATCACTCGGACAGCAATTTCCGGATGGCGAAAGAAGCGCTCTTCGACCACATCGAGATTCCGGCGGGAAACATCTTCCGCATGAAAGGCGAGCTGCCGCCCGCCGAAGCGGCGGAACTTTATCAGCGTGAGTTGCGGCAGGTCGCCTCGCGCTTCGGGGAAGAACGCTACGTTCACGATCTGCTTTTGCTCGGAGTGGGCGACGACGGACACACGGCGTCGCTGTTTCCCGGCACCGCGGCTTTGAGCGAAGAACAGCACGACGTGGTGGCAAACGTGGTCCCGCAGCTCGACACCACGCGCCTCACCTTCACCTACCCGCTGATCAATGCCGCCCGCCACGTCTGCTTTCTGGTCAACAGCGCGGCCAAGCTCCCGCTGATCGGGGAGATCCGCGGCGGCGCATCCGATTACCCTTCCGCCAGGGTGCGTCCCGCCGGAGGCGAACTGACCTGGCTGCTGGGGCGGTGACGTTGCTCCCTCAGAGCAGGCGGCTGGAGCGCGTCATGGTCCGCACCGCCGCCGCGAAGTCGCCGCCCGCGTCCTTCAGCGCGGCGAGTTGCCGCTTGGCCCCGGAAGGCTGCTCCGCCATTTCTCCCAGACGCTGGAGATAGGCCTCGCAGCCCAGACTCTCCGCCACCGGCTGATATTCCGTCACCGCATCGCGCAGGATCTGCCGCACCGGCCGCGCTTCCCGCGTGATGGTATCGACCAGTCTGGCTTCGATCCCGTAGCGGGCCGCCCGCCATTTATTCTGCCGCACCATCATCGGATGAAAATCCTGCTGATACGTGCCGCGATCGATTTCATCCGACAGACTCTTCACCAGGCAGTGAATCAGCGCGACCAGCGCCATCGTGTCGTCAAACGAAGGCGGCACATCGCAGATCCGCACCTCCACCGTGCCGAAATTGTGGTGCGGCCGCACATCCCACCAGATCTCCCGGATCGTCTCGATGTACCCCGTCTCGATCAAGTGATTGACCAGCCAGACGAATTCGCTCCAGTTCCGCATCGTCGGCGGCAGCCCGGCGGTGGGCAGGCCGCCCATCACCCGCGAGCGCCAGGAATGCAGCCCCGTCACCCGTCCGTTCCAGAAAGGACTGTTTGAACTGAGCGAGAGCAGAAACGGCAGATGGCGCATGATCCGGTCGCAGATCATGATCGCCTTATCGCCGGAATCGACGCCGACATGCACGTGCAGGCCGAAGGTGATCAGTTGCCGCGCGGTGTCCTGCAGCAGATTGACGAGCCCGTGATACCGCGCGTCGTCGGTCACCTGCTGTTCGTCCCAGGGTGAAAAAGGATGCGTCGCCGACCAGAGCAGCCGCGCGCCCGCCGCTTCGGTGGCCTTTTGCAGCGTGACCAGCCGTGGCCGCAGATCCGCCGCCACCTCGTCCACCGTGTGGCATTTCCCGGAGTTCGTCTCGATATAGCATTGCATCAGCTCCGGCTTGATCCGGGCGCGGTCCGTTTCGCTGAGACTGGCTCGGATCTGCTCCACGCGGCTGGTCAGCTCCATCGAATCGGCGTCCACCAGGGCCAGCTCGATCTCGACGCCGATAGTGGGTTCGGGACTGGCGACAAATTTCATCAGGAAAAAACGAATCCGGCGGCGCCCAGCAAATCATGCCCCGAAGACGCGGGCCAGCAGTTTCGCCCAGGCCCCGCGCCTTCGGCGGTGCCTGGCCTGTAAATTGCTTTCCCTACACCCGTTGACCGCCCTCCCGGCGTTTCGCCCGCTTCCGCCATGCTCGCACTCCTCAAACGCTTCTTCGGAAATCCGGAGACAGCCGTCCCGACCGACGCGCCACCCGCGGACAACGGATTCATCAAGCTCCACCGGGCGGTGCCCAAGCCGCTCGTCCAGGCTCCGGTCGAGCGCGCCATTCCCCGCGAAGATCCGGCTTCGCCCGCCGCTCCGCCGCCCCAGCTCGTCACGCTCGACCTCCTCCCGATCGTGCGGAAATTTCCCGAGGACCTTCTGGCCGCGGTCACCGTTCTCCCCTTGCCCAACCAGACCGTCGATCTCGCTTTTCCCGACCTTCCGGCGCAGCTCAAGAGCGGCAAGGTC
>JBGTNO010000367.1:0-12309 GCA_041743065.1 Chthoniobacterales bacterium | reverse complement strand
CGAAGGGCGCCACCACTTCCCGCGGCGCGCCCGGCCAGTGCGGCAGTTGGCTGGCGATGCTGGCGCGCAACTCCAGCGGGGTTTCGAGATCATAGGGATCGCTCACTTTCACCTGGGTGAAATCGGAAAGCGGAAGGCGCTGGCTCATGCTTTCGTTCACCGCGAAGCGCAGCATCAACGGACTCAGGCGGCCAAATTGAGCGCGCCAGCCGTGCGAAAGAATGCCTTTCCAGACGAAAGTGAGGCCGCCTTCCCACTGGCCGTCGGTCCCCGCCCGCAGCGTCCACGTTTCGCTCTGCACCCCGAGCGCGTCGTCCGGCGGCAGCACCTCCGCGAAACGCGCGTCTTTTTCCCCGAAGACGAGCCCCTGCCGGCAGACGTTGCCGGGCGCGATCGCCCCGTACGGCGTCGAGGGATCGGTGCTGTCGAGCCACAAGCCCTGGTCCTGTCCCTCCGCCGGCGGCACGTAGGCGATGGCGTGATTAAACTGCCACCCGGGAAATTTCGTGTCCGTCGAGGAACCGCGATTGATCAGCACGAAATCGGCGTCTATGCCCATTTCGCCGAGCAGGGCGACGAGGAGGTTCGCCTTGTCCTTGCAGTCGCCGTAGCGGTTGTGCAGCGTCTGCTCCGGCGTGCGCGGGCGAAAGGCGTGGATGCCGCACGGCGTGGCGATGTAGCGCAGGCCGGTCACATATTGATAGGCCGCGCGGATCCGCTCGGGCCGGCCCGCATGGTCCGCCGCGATCCCGTCCGCCTTCGCCTTGACCCGCGGCCCGGAGTCGAAAGCGCCTTTTGAAATGCGGCGAAACCACCCGGTGAAATCCTGCCAGGAGTCGAATCCGCTCACCCCCAGCCAGGGCACCACTTCGCGTCGCGCGGGATCGTTCGGCAGCGGCTCGAAGGCGGCGAGGTGGGCGAAATTCCAGACGAACACCTTCGAATGCTCCGTCTCGCTCTCGGCCGGCTGGCCCGCGAGATTTTTCAGATAATGATGAAAGGCGGCGTCTTTCGGCAGCTTCAGGTCGATGGACAGGCGCTCGATCGGCACGGAATCGGCCAGCTCCTTTTCCAGATAGAAACGCGGCAATCCGTAGCTGGCGCGGCGCTCGGTCGTGTAGTCCAGCTCGATCAGCGAGCCCGCTTCCGCCTGCGGAAAGAGCAGACCCGCCACGCCACCCCGCGCGGAATCGTTCAGCTTTTCCGCATTCAGCACGTAGGACGAGCCGTCCGGCAGAATCAGCCGCGCCGCCTTGACCCGCGTCACCTCACCGGGCGGAAGTTGCGGGAAGGAATAGTTGGCCCAGGCGTCGAAGCTCTGACGCGTGACGAGATAATTGCGCGCCTGCACGTTTTCGCGAATGGACTGGTCGGCGTTGATGATCAGCTCGATGTCGCGCCGCACGACGATCGCATCGTAGCCGTCGGGATTCGGGATCGCCGCCGCCGCCTCGACCAGACCGCGCGTTTCCGGCGTCGCCTCCCGGGCCACGAACAGCTCGTCCGACTCGACCTCTGGAATCACGATCCGCGGGGCGTTCACCGGCGTGCCGTCGGAACGGTTTTCCGGACCGCGTTCGTCCGCCTTGGCGATTGGTTCACCGCCGCTCACGCCAAAAGGCGCCACCAGGATTTTTCCGGTCGCCGCTTCGTAAAAGTGCGCGTGCTCGCCCAGCGACAAGCCCTGATTCTGGAGGGTCAACTTCAGCTTATCCACCGCCCGCGCCCCCAGCTCGGCGAGGCTCGCCGCCGGATCGCGCTCCATTTCCTTGGCCAGAAACTCCGGCAGCCTCGGCTGGTTCTGCTCGTGCTCCGCCGCCGTCGCCGTCAGGACCTCACAATCGGGCATGCCGAGCGCCTCCAGATATCCGCCGCTGTGGTTGGTGCCGATGAAGACCTTCCGCGGAACCTCGATCCCACGCAGCGCCTCGCGCAGATCCGCCGCGCTCAATCGGGGCCCTTTCACTTGGAATGTCGGCAATCCATCGCGTCCGGTGCCTGAACTGCCGAGCAGCACCAGCCAGAACTCATCGTCCGCTTTCGCCGCGGTGGCGGCGATTTTTGCCAGCACCTCGTCCCGCCGGACCTGATCGATCACCTCGATCCCGCCGAAGCCGCGCTTCTCCATTCCCGCCCGCATCGATTTGGCTATCGCCGCGTAATTCTGGGCGACGGTCTCATTCTCGGTAATCCCGGTGACAATCAGCCCGCTTGACTTCGCGAAACCGGGCGAGACCAGAAAACACAGCGCCACCAGCGGAGAAATTCTCCGCCAGCGAAGCCATCCCAAAAGCGTTTTTGGCGCGCGCATATCTCTCGGTCCGACTTGGGAAGCTAGGCGGACCGGGATTTTCTGGCGACTATAAAGTGCGCGAAATTGTCCGCCTGCCCGCTCCCCTCGACCTGTCCCAGCGCTCGTACGATGCGTCGCGCCGCCACCGCTTCCGCCGCGGCTTACGCCGCCGTCTGCAGATCGAGCGCCTCGCGCACCCGGCGGCTGAGAATTTCCGGGCCGAACGGTTTCTTCAGGATGTTCGAGCCTTCCTCGACTTCGCTGAACTTTCGCAGATCCGTCTCGGAATAGCCCGACATCAGCACCACCGGAAGCCCCGGCTGCCGCTCACGCAGCCGCCGGCTCAGCTCCACCCCGCCCAGCCGCGGCATCACCATATCGGCAATCAGCAGGTCCAGGCCCTGCAGACGGTCCAGCCCGAATTCCAGCGCCTCTTCGCCGTCGGGGGCGGAGAGCACTTCGTAGCCACGCTCCTCCAGCACCCGGCAGACCAGCTGGCAAACGATCTCGTCGTCCTCGACGACCAACACGCGCTCCGGCCGGGATTTGATCACGGCTGGCTCTTCGGCCAGCGTGGTTTCGCCCTGAGCCACCGGTCCCTCACCGGCGGTCGCTGGAAGATAAACGGTGAACCGGGTGCCGAGCCCGACGGCGCTCTCGACATCGATCACGCCGCCATTGCTCTCCACGATTCCGAATACGGTGGCCAATCCCAGCCCCGTGCCCTGTCCGACGGACTTGGTGGTAAAGAACGGCTCGAAGATTTTCTCCAGAACTTCCGGCGGAATACCTTCGCCACTGTCCTCGAAGGTTAAAGTGACGTAGTCCCCCGCGCTGAGGTTCAGCGAGTTCAGCTCGGGCACCGCGCAACGGGAGCTGGAGATGGTCAGCTGCCCGCCGTGGGGCATGGCGTCGCGGGCGTTGACGACCAGATTGAGGATGACCTGCTGCACCTGGGTCCGGTCGGCCCGGAGCCACAGAAAATCCTCGGAAGGATGAATGCGCAGCTCGACCACTTCGCCAATCAGTCGCCGGATCATCCCCTGCATCCCCAGCATGAGGTCGTTCAGGTTGAGCGTGCGCGGTTCGAGCCCGTGCTGGCGGCTGAAGGAAAGGAGTTGGTGCGTCAGGCTGCCGGCGTGTTCGCCCGCTTTGATAATCTCTTCCGCGTGCGCATGGGAGGCGGAATCCGGGGCCGTTTCGTTCTGGATGAGTCCGGCATAACCGAGAATGGCGGTGAGCAGATTGTTGAAATCATGCGCCACTCCGCTGGCCAGCCGACCGACGGCTTCCATCTTTTGGGCCTGGCGCAGCTTCTCCTCACTCATTTTCAGAGCTTTTTCGGCCTGACGCCGTTCCTGGCCTTCGGCTTGCAGCGCATTCCGCTGGAGATTCAGCGTCCGGACCAGCGTGGCGATCTGCGTCACCCGCGGATCTTCGCCACCCGTCGTGCGCTGGCCGTTCAGGCTGCCCTGCGGGATGACAGAGGCAGAGGCGGCCGGATTGGCTTCGCCGCGTTTAAGCAGGAGAGCGATTCCGACCGTGCTGATGACGGCAAAGCCCGCGTAGATAAACAGAAAACGACCGGTCAGAGCTTCCAGCGCCCAGACGTTCCCCGACGCGGAAGGGTCGAAAGACCAGCCGACGCCGGCCATGCTGAATCCCAGCAGCGCCAGACATCCAAGATGGAAACAGAGAAGCTTGGAGGTTACTTTCATGGATCGAGCCGGGTAAAAGCGTTCGGTGTGCCCGAGGCCGACAAATCGGCGTTCGCGGCCAAATAGAAATGATCGCGGGGCGGCATGACTGAGCGGAGGGAGGGACACCACAATATATTCATAACCTAAATAATTTATGGTAATTATAGCAGCTATTGTGCCTACGCCATGCTAGGATCCGAAATCTCTCCCGTATTTCCCGGGAAAGCATTTTAGTTAGCTCCCGACCGGAGCTTTCCGATCGAGCAGCCGGTAAACGTCGTCCAGAATCGCGAACAAGCAGGGAATCAGCACCATCGTCAGCAGCGTGGCGAAGCTCAGCCCAAACACGATGGCCTGCGCCATCGGCGCGAGGAACTGCTCCTGCCCGCTGGTGGTGAAGGCGAGACTCATCAGCCCGGCCACCGTCGTGCCGGTCGTCAACAGGATCGGCCGGAAGCGCACCCGGCCGCTCATCATGATCGAGCGCCAGCGGATCCAGGGCGACAAATCACGCGCCGCCACTTGCCCCTGCCCATCGCCGCCAGCGTATGCCTCGGCGCGGTATTGATTGATGAAATCGACGAAGACGACCGAGTTGTTCACCACGATGCCGGCCAGCGCGATCACGCCCATGATCGACATCAAACCGAGCGGCTCGCCCATGAACACCAGCCCGAGCACCACGCCCACCACGCCGAACGGGATGACCGACATGATGACCACCGGCAGGAAAAACGAATTCGTGATCGTCGCCAGCAACGTGTAAATCAGCAGCATCGCGATCAGCGCGGCGAACTTCATCGACTCGACGCTTCGCTCGGTGTCCTCGTTTTCCCCGGCCAGATTGACCGAATAACCCGGGTGCCCCCGCAGAATGGCCGGAATCCAGATCCGGACCTGATGATTGACTTCCGCCGATGTCATCACCCGGTCGTCCACATCCGCCGCCACCGAGATGAGCCGTTCCTGATTCTGGCGCTTCACCCGGGCGATGCCGTTCGTCTCCACGATGTCCGCCACCGTGGTCAGATCGATCATCTCGCCGCGCGCATTGCGAATCCGCAGCGTGCGCAGCATCTCCGGATCTTTCTTATACCGTTCCGCCATTTTCACGCGAATGGTGACCTCGTCGCTTCCCCAGCGAATCCGCGCCGCCTCCAGCCCCTGAAACGCTCCCCGCAGGGCGCGCCCGACCATTTCCACATCCACCCCCGCTCCGCTGGCCCGGGCGTCGTCGAGTCTCACCCGGTATTCCGTTTTGCCGCGCTCGAAGTCGTTGCCGATATTGAAAACGCCGTCCACCCCGTGCAGCTTCGCCTCGAACTCGGCGGCGATTTTCTCCATCTCCGCGAAATTCTCGCCTGAAATCTCGATATTGACCGCGCGCCCGACCGGCGGCCCGCCCTCCTCCGCCCGGGCCGACGCCTCGGTGAACTCCGGGAATTCGCGCAGGATTTCATTGAGATGCCGCTCGATCACCGAGGCCTTGCGGCAGAGCGGATTTTCCTCGTCCACATCGACCGTGATCATGGCCAGGTTGGTGCCGTTGGTCAGAAACTGGTTGGTCGGATCCAGGCGGGCGCCCACGCGGGTGATGAGACCGGCCAGATCGTCCCGGGGCAGTTCGCGCGCGATGGCGTCCTCCACCCGAGCCACTTTTTCCTCCGTCTCGTCGAGCGACGCGTCGGCGGGGAGCGCGAGTTTCACGATGATCTGATCGGCGAAATCCCCGCCGAAGAGCTTGAACTTGACCACCCCGAGCCCGAGCGCCGCCCCCACCGCCACGAGGCTGGCGATAAATCCCGCCACCACCCAGTAGCGGCGGCGCAAGCAGATGTTTAACAAGTGCATGTACACCGCCACCAGCCACGCCACCATTTCGTTCACGAAATTGCGCATCTCCTTGTAGGTGATCGAAACGCGCAGCGCCGCCCGTTTTCTCCAGTTGGGCGCGTGGCGCAGGGTGTCTTCCAGCTCCGGGACTTCCGGCATTCGTTTCACGAAATCGGCGAAATGACTCGGCATGACCAAGAACGCCTGGATCAGGGAAAAGGCCAGCGTCGAAACGACCACGATCGGCACGATGACCAGGAACTTTCCGATGATCCCCTCCGCCAGCATGAGGGGCAGAAACGCCGCCACCGTGGTGCCGACGCTGCCGATCACCGGCCAGATCACTTCGCCCGCGCCGCGAATGGCGGCATCGGCTGGTTTCAAGCCCATCTCCAGATAGCGCATGCAGTTTTCGCCGATGACGATGGCGTCGTCCACCACCATGCCCAGCGCCATGATCATGGCGAAAAGCGAGAGCAGATTGATGGTGTAACCGCCCAGATAGAGCACCAGAAAGGTGCCGGCGAACGACACCGGCAGCCCAAAGGCGACGATCAGACCGAGCCGCCAGTTCAGGAACAGCATCAGCAGCACCGTCACCAGGAGCAGCGCCACGATGCCGTTTTTCAGCACCGTTTCGATGCGCGTGTTGATGAATTTCGTCGAGTCCGTCGAGACCCGCGCGGTGTGGCCCCCGGGTAAAAGTTTCGCTTCCTGCGCGAAGACCTCGCGCGCCCGCCGGACGACGTCGATCGCATCCGCGCCTTTCTTTTTCACGACGGTGAACGTGACCGACGGCGACAGATTCGTCCGTCCACGCGTCCGCTCCTCCTGCGAAGTCGTCTTGATGGAGGCGATGTCGCCGAGCAGCACCGGGCGCCCGCCTTCCTGCTTGATCGGCAGTCCGCGCAAGTCCTCCGCCTTTTCGATTTCTCCGAGCACCCGCACCACCCGCTCGCCGCCCGGTCCTTCCACTCGACCGGCCACCACATTCAGATTCCGCTTCCGGATGGTCTCCGCGATCTGCGCGAAGGAAAGGCCCAGGCTTTCCATCTTGAACGGATCGATCTCCACCCACACTTCCTTGTCCTCGAGCCCGTCCACCAGCACATCCGACACCCCCGGCACCGTGCGCAGCCGCCGTTCCATCCGGTCGAGCGCCGCGCGCGCCAGGCGGGGATCCTCCGTCGGCGCGTGGCTCACCGACATGGTCAGCAGCGGCATCGGGATGTCGAATTTCTCCACCACCGGCACCTCCGCCGTCAGCGGCAGATCGGGTTTCGCTTTGTCCACCGCTTGTCGCACTTCGTTTAACACCGGATCGATCTCCGTGATGTCCGACTCCAGTTCCAGGAAGACGATCGAGACGTTATCCTGCGAAAACGTGGTCAGCTTTTTCACGCCCTCCACATTGGCCAGCTCATCCTCCAGCGGGATGGAAATGGTCCGCTCGATATCCTCCGCCACGCTGGTGGTCGGATCGATGGTGGTGACCCGGATGAAGTTCGTGTTGATGTCGGGAAACAGCGCCCGCGTCAGCCGCGTGAACCCGGCGAACGCCCCCGCGATCAGCAGCGCGATGGTGAAGATATTGACGGCGACCCGATTCCGGACGCTCCAGCAGGGCAGGGCCGACATGCGCCTAGCTCTCCACCTTACCCATATTACCCTTGCGCAAGCTGGTATCGCCTTGTCCCAAATCGTGCAGATCAGGCTGGCTCAGGTGAGCAAGTGGGCCGACCCGGTCGAGCCGGTCCCCAGTTTTCACCGTCCCTTCGCTCAGCCTGCCCGCCTCGCGGCGGCGCCCATGCTGGATAAGACCAGCCTGACTTTCGGAGTCACCGATTTTTTCTTTATCGCCGGCGAAGAGGTGGCCGCAGGTCGTGGTGACAGAACCGGTGCCGTCGGCGTATTCCTTCCCCCCGAGACAGCCGCATTGCGGATAGAAATGCCCTGGCGCCAAGGCATTTCCGGCTTGCCCGGGCATGGGTTTGGTTTTCATTCGGCCCTGGCTGTCGAAGGTGGATTCCATCGGGTAACTCTGCCACATCCTGGCCGAAAGCAGCAGGCCGCGCGCCTCGAAACGCTGATCCGGGTGGTTGCAAGTATATTGAGCCCGACCATCGCGCCTACTGTCTCACAGGGCAGCCAGCGAAGGGAAACTTAAAAGGCGCCGGGAGCCCCCCTACGCTCTCAAGGTGAGAGGAAAAACCAGGGACGCTCACGCCGAGCGCCGACAGTCGACCGTTTATTCAATAGCGGAGACTCTGGGACCTGCTAGCGTCTCCGCCGATCTCAATCTATGGACATCGCCATCGTGCTGAGCCTGCTGGGGCTCGCCATCTTTCTTTTCGCGCGTGAAACGATCTCGGTCGATCTGATCACCCTCCTTCTTTTGCTGGCGCTGACGATGACCGGCATCCTCACCCCGGCGGAGGCGTTCGCGGGATTCAGTAACGATATCATCATCATCCTCGGCTCGATCTTTGTGATCAGCGCGGCCCTCCAGGAGACGGGGGTGCTGGATGCGATCGGCTCCCGCATCGTGAAGATTGCCTCGGGAAGTGAGAGCCGTCTCATGGCCCTGCTCATCCTGATCCCGGCCTCGATTTCCGGCTTCATGAATAACACGACGGTGACGGCGATGTTTATCCCGCCCGTGATGGGGTTATCCCGGCGACTCAAGATCAGCGCGTCGCGCCTTCTCATGCCGATGGCGTTTGCCTCGATTCTCGGCGGCACCTGCACGCTGATCGGCACCTCGACCAATGTCGCCGTGAGCGGCTATATCAAGAAAGCTGGCTTCGAGCCCGTCGGTCTCTTCGAGCTGACTCCGATCGGCCTGGTCATCGTGGCCATCGGTTTTCTCTACCTCATGCTGTTGGGGAAACGTCTGTTGCCAGATCATGCAGAACAGTCGCTCAGTGCCGACTACGATATCCGTGAATACCTGAGCGAGATCATCGTGCTGCCGGGCTCCCCTCTCATCGGTCAGCAGACACTCGACTCGGATCTCAACGTGCTCAACTTTCGGGTGCTGAAGCTGATCCGTGACGGCGCCAGCTATGATCCCGGTCGCAGGATGGAAATCTCCGAGGGCGACACTCTCCTGGTGAAGGGCAAGGCCGAGACCCTGATGAAGGTCAAAAAAATCGAGGGCATCGACATCAAACCCGACAGAACGCTCGCCGATCTCTCGGGCGGCGATGTCCAGATCTTCGAGGTCTTGCTCGAGCCATCTTGCGAAGCGCTGCACAGCACCCTCCGCGAGTCCGATTTCCGCCGCCGTTTCGGAGCCATCGTGCTGGCGATCTATCGGCAGGGAAAATCCATCCGGGAGGCCATCGGAGATATTCGGCTACGCATCGGCGATCTGCTCCTGGTGCAGGCGACTCAGGATAAATTGGGCGGCCTGGCGCGGGCGCGCGGTTTCCGGATCCTGGGCGAGCTGAGCCCTGCCCTCTACCGGAAACGCTACGGGCACTACGTCGTGGCGGCGTTCGGGGCGGCGCTGATTCTCGGCGGCTTAGGCTGGCTCCCCCTCTCAGTCGCTTTCCTGGCGGCGGCTGTTTCCACCCTTTTGCTGCGCTGCCTGAGTATCGAGAAAGCCTACGCGACCATCGACTGGCGCCTGCTCATTCTCATTGGCGGCATGACCGCATTTGGCACCGCGATGGAAAAGACGGGGGCGGCCGAGTTTCTGGCCGGCGGCATCGTCGCCGCGATGGAGCCCTTTGGCGTCGTCGCCATCCTGGCCGGTTTTGTGGTGCTCACGATCGTTCTCACCCAGCCGATGTCCAATGCCGCCGCCGCGCTCGTGGTGTTGCCCGTGGCCTTGAGCACCGCTGCGCAGCTCGGCGTGGACCAGCGCTCTTTCGCGATCGGCATCATGCTGGCGGCTTCGGTTTCATTTCTGACGCCGTTCGAGCCTTCCTGCATCCTCGTTTACGGCCCGGGCAAGTATCGCTTCAGGGACTTTCTAAGATTAGGATCCGGACTTACGCTCATCTTGGCCCTCGTGGTCATTTTCCTCGTCCCCATCTTCTGGCCCCTGACTGAAAAATGATCCTGCTGACCTTCATCTTCGGGCTGGTATTTCTGATCATCGGCGCGGAAGCCCTGGTGCGCGGCGCTTCCCGCCTGGCGAGCTCGCTCGGCATTGCGCCTTTGATCATCGGCCTGACCGTCGTGGCGTTCGGCACCAGCTCGCCCGAGCTGGCCGTGAGCCTGAAGGCCTCGCTCGCGAATCAGGCGGACATTGCGCTCGGCAACATCATCGGGAGCAACATCTTCAACGTTCTTTTCATCCTCGGCCTCTCTGCGCTCATCGTGCCGCTGGTGGTGTCCCGGCAACTCGTGCGGCTGGATGTGCCCCTCATGATCGGTCTTTCGATACTCGTGCTGCTGCTGTCGCTCGACCGCAATTTCGGGCGGGTGGATGGCTTGCTCATGCTCGCGAGCCTGTGCGGCTACCTCGTATTTCTGATCCGTCAGAGCCGCCGCGAAGTGGCACCAGCCAGCGATGAGTTCGAGCAGGAATACGGCGGCGGTCGATCCGCCTCTCCGCAGTGGCTCAGAAACGGAGTGCTGATTATCGTGGGGCTCGGACTGCTCTTGCTGGGCTCGCGCTGGCTGGTCGATAGCGCGGTGACCTTTGCCCGCCACCTCGGCGTGAGCGAGCTGATCGTCGGCCTGACCATCGTCGCCGCCGGCACCTCGCTGCCCGAGGTCGTCACCTCACTCTTCGCTGCTCTGAAAGGCGAGCGCGACATCGCGGTGGGGAACGTCGTCGGCAGCAATCTGTTTAATATAATGGGCGTGCTTGGAATCGCCGGGTTGGTCGCGCCGGGTGGCGTTCCCATTTCGTCCGCTGTTCTCGGGTTCGACTTACCCGTGATGATTGCCGTGGCGTTGGCCTGCCTGCCGATGTTTTTTACGGGCGGCATCATCAGCCGCTGGGAAGGCGCGGTCTTGTTGGCCTACTACGCGACCTACACCACCTACCTGATCCTGGCCGCCGCTCAGCACGACCTCCTGCCGGTCTTCAACCACGTAGTGCTCTACTTCGCCCTCCCCATCACCGCGATGAGCCTGCTGCTCATCGCGAGCCGGGAAGCACTCCAGCGGCGAAGTCAGCGCCGCAAGCGGGTCCCGCCTTCGATGCCCTGAACCGGAACGGGCACTTTTTGCTACCGGCGAAATTCCCGGATACGCTCGGACCGTCTCCCCGACTTCCTAACCCGACTTCGCGGATTCGAGCAAAAAGGATTCGTAAGCCGTTGGTTTTCAACGCAACGATTCAAAAGGTCTGCACTACAGCGGGCTATTCGAGGACTTTTCCGGCTTTGGCGATTCTGGCCTTCGGCTGGACGGGAAGTTCTAGTTTCAACCTCTTGAGCAATAGCTTGAGTTCCTTCTTTGGCTGGGTGTATCGCGGCATGATCACGGTGCGTCCGTCGGTGGTCGGCAGATGTACATCGACCATCGCCACGGCGGCGAACTTCTCGAGCACCGAACGCACCGTGAGCCCGGGCGCGAGGTCGTGCAGCCGCCGCTGCAAGGTCACCTGCATGCAATAGGCGAGGAACGTGATGAGCCGAGCGGCGGAAGCCGCGAGAAAGACTGCCGAAGGCAGCTCGAAGGGTGCGCAGCGCGGGAGCGGGTTAGGCGTTTCCGGGTGTTGGGAGTTAGTAGTCATCTTCGTTAACGCGCTCGATTCGTTTGATGATTGGCGTCTTGGGGTCAGTGATGTCCACGGTGAAGGAATAGACCGCCATAACATTCGGGTCGCCGTCCGCGATTGGCGTAATCAGCGCACCGGTGCCCGCTGAAAACTGAATCGTGTTGCGACCAGGCCAGCCTTGGAAGTGGCTGTGCCACCGCGAGCGAAACTCCTTGAAGCGGGGAATCATGGCCTGAATCACCGGGACTGTGTCGGGCAATGTGACCGCCAAAAATGCCTCCGGCGCAGCGAGAGTGCCCTGTAGGCGATAGACTAGGAGATGAGTGTAAAAGCGCTCGAAGAAAGAGAGCGCGACCACGGTGCCATCGGCGTTCCAATGTGCTCGAACCTTGGTGCGGAGTGGTTGGAGGTCGGAGTTCGGATCTGCGGCGAAGGGGAAAGACGCTAGAACCTTGTTGCTGACCGTAGCAACGATCTCAACGTCGGGTGCATCGTCGTCTGGCGGGTCGGTCTCCTTGGCGCGGTCGTGAGTGAGACGAATGGTAAAGGTGCCGTCCGCTGATGCTGCGTTCGGGACAGCAACCGGCTCCGCCGCGCGTGAGTAAGGCGCGAATGCGAGAAAGAGGACGGCTGCGAGTGCTTTCATTCCAGAGCGCGCGAGGAAACGCAACGTCAAGGGTGAGTCATGCGCGGCAGCGCATTGACTCCACCGCCTTGTGTGCGCCCAGCATGGGCGCGTTGTAAATGGGGTGAAAGTCCCCTGTAGGAGAACCGAAACATGGAAACATGGAATGAAACTA
>JBGTNO010000366.1:0-7626 GCA_041743065.1 Chthoniobacterales bacterium | reverse complement strand
CCGCGCAGCATCCGCGCGATGTCCGTGGGCGGGACGACGCCGGGATGGTGATTGGAATAGCAGCGATGGGTCCCAGCCCATTGCCCCGAAGCGATGCTCCAGCGCGCGGGCATGCACACGGGTGCCGGCGTGGTGGCATGGGTGAATGCCACGCCTTCGCGCGCGAGCCGGTCGAGAGCGGGCGTCCGGATGAAGGGGTGTCCCAGCGCGCCGATGGTATCGTGCCGCTGCTGATCGGTCGTGATGAGAAGGATGTTCGGTGGCATGGGTAAAGGTAGATGGCGCGGGTCGCCTCGGAACGTGGCGCGAGCTCGCCGCCTAACCTGAGCCTCCGTCGCAGGAGATATCGTCGCCCTAGGATTGGACCGCGCGGCCGGTGGGGCCGCCGTCGTAGTGGGCCATCCGGATGATCGGAATCCTGTTTCGCGGCGGACTCACTCCCAGCGGGCAAGGGATTCGTGGTGGAGCCGGTGACGGCGGCGGAGGTGCGCGGCGAGGCCGTAGCGGGGGCTGGCGATGAAGGCGGCGAGAAAGATCAGCCCGAGCGTGAGCACGATGCAGGCGCCGGACGGCAGGTCGAGGCGGTAGGAAATGAGCAGGCCGGCGCAGGATCCCGCCAGGCCCAGCAGCCCGCCGCCCCAGAAGATGGTGGCGAAGTTATCGGAGAAGAGATAAATGGTGGCGGCGGGTGCGATCAGCATGCCGAGGGCGAGGATGACGCCGACGGCCTGGAGGGAGCCGATCATGGCGAGGACAAGCAGGCCGATGAGCAGATAGTTGAGCAGACGGACGGGCACGCCCTGGCTGGCGGCGACGGAGGGCTCGAACATCATGAGCACGAGCGGCCGCTGCAGCGCCACCAGCAGCGGCAGCCCGACGAGGCTGATGCTGTAGATGATCCAGAGATCGCTGTCGGCCAGGCCGAGGATATTTCCGAAGAGATAGTGCGTCACGTTCACCCGCGCCGGGGAAAAGCTGAGCAGGACGAGGCCGAGTGAAAAGGAGCACGCGAAGAGCAGGCCGAGCGAGGTGTCTTCCTTGAGGCGGGTGCTGCCGGAGATGAGCTGCACGCCGCCGGCGACGAGGAGAGCGGCGAAGAGCGCGCCCAGAAAGAGCGTGCCGGGTGCGAGGCCAAAGAGGATCAACGCCACCGCGAGGCCGGGGAGCAGGGAATGCGCGACGGCGTCCGCCATCAACGCGAGGCGCCGCAGGACGATGAACGCGCTGAGGGCGCCATTGACGAAGCCGATCAGCGCGCAGCCGAAGAGGGCGCGTTGCATGAATTCGTGGCGGAAGGGTTCTTCCAGCCAGTTCATCGGGCGGCCTCCCGACCGGTCAGGACGTGGGCCTGGAAGGTGGTGGCGATGTGGCTCTCGGTGAAGACTCCGGCGGTCGGGCCGTGCGCGATCAGTTCGCCATTTAGGAAGATGACCTCGTCGAAAAGATCGGGCACGGATTTCAGATCATGATGCGAGGCGATGACGAGATGGCCGGCCTCGGAAAGTCCGCGCAGGGTCTGGCCGAGAAGATCCTGCGCCGGTTTATCGAGACCGGTGAAAGGTTCATCGAGCAGGAAGACATGGGCCTGCTGGGCCAGCGCGCGGGCGATGAAGGCGCGCTGCTGCTGGCCGCCGGAGAGGGCGCTGATCTGCCGCCCGGTGAGTTCCTCCAGTTCCATGCGCCGCAGCGCTTCATCGACTATGGCGTGATCGCGGGCGCGGAACGGACGCCACCAGCCGAGATCGACATAGCGTCCCATCTCGACCAGCCCGCGCACGGTGGTGGGGAAATCCCAATCGACCACTCCGCGCTGGGGCAGGTAGGCGATCTCCTGGCGGTGAGCGTGACTGCCGAACGCCACCGTGCCGGACTCGATGGGGACGAGTCCCACCATGGCCTTGAGCAGGCTGGTCTTGCCGGCCCCGTTCGGGCCGAGCAGGGCGATGCGGTGTCCGCAGTGGAGGTCGAGATTCAGATGATGAATCGCGGGCACGCGCCGGTAGGTGACGGTGAGGTCGCGAATTTCGAGGCGGTGCGGCGTCATCGTTCAGCGGAAGTGGAGGATATCTTCGGCCTGCCCATTTCCCCAGAGGATCCGCGGCGGGCTGACGCGGTGATCGCGCTGAAGCTCGGCCTTCAGGGCGGCGGGGGCGTCACCTTCCCAGGAAGCCTCGGCCCACAGTTCGATGCCTTCCCGGGGGAACGGGAGCGAAAGCTGGCGAGCGACAGAGAGGTCGGAGGAGTTGCCTTCCCAGATCGTTTTTCCCAGATGGGTGATCAGGAAATGAAACGGCGCCCGGGTCGAAGAGAGAGTCAGTTCCACGGTGGACGCCGCAGTCGCCGGCGCCGCCGCCACGGGCGAAGCCGAGGTTCGTGAGGTGAGGCGCCGCAAAGGAAGGGCGAGCAGCAGCAGCGCCAGCACCACCAGGGCGAGGCGAATGAGCGGGGCGCCTTTCACTTCAGGGCATCCACGATGGTGGTGACGTTATGCCGCATCATGCCCGCGTAGGTGGAGGCGTCGCCGGGACCGAGGCCATCGGCGTAGAGCGTGCCGCCGATGGTGGCGCCGGTTTCGCGGGTGATCTCCCGGATGACTTTCGGGTTGAGCGTGCTTTCGAGAAAAATGGAGCGCACGCCCCGCGCCTTGATGGTGTCGATCAGCTCCGCGACATGGCGGCTGGAGGGCTCGGCGTCCGGATCGACGCCTTCGATCGCGTAAATGGTGAAGCCGAATTCGCGCGCGAAATATTGGAACGCGTCGTGGGAGGTCACCAGCATGCGTTTATCGCGCGGCAGTTCGGCGACTTTCCGCTTGATCCAGCGCTTTAGTTCGCCGAGATCGCCGAGACAGGTTTTCAGATGGAGGAAAAAGTCGTCGCGTGACTGCGGCGCAACCTCGCTCAAGGCCTCCCCGATTTGGCGGCTCGCCGACTCCACTTGCGTGACGCTATGCCACCAATGCGGGTCGGCCGCCTCCGCCGCGGAGTCTCCGACCGGATCGAAGACGAGGACCTTCGCCTCGGGATCGACCATTCCGCGGATATCCCGGAGCGCAGGAATGAGGTTTGCGCCGGGCACGAGGACGAGCCGCGCCTCGCGCAGCTGGGTGAGGTCGGAGGGGGTGGGCTGATATTCGTGCGGATCGAGGCCGGCGGGGAGCAGCGAGGAGACTTCCACATTTTCTCCGCCAATCCGCTGCGCCACCTCGGCGAGAATCCCCGAGAACGTGACGACCCGCACGACCGGGCTGGCCCCCGCGAAACTGGAGCTCAGAAGGAGCAGGGCGAACAGCGAGCGCATGAAGGGGCAATAGCGATTCTCTAAGCTAATGCAATGAATTTGCGTTCAGGAAGGAGTTTGCAGGCGCGAGCTGGTGACTATGATGGAGGGATGAGTTACCAGCCCGCCCCCGATCGCTATAAAAACGCCCCCTTCCATCGCTGTGGGCGGTCCGGGGTGATGCTGCCGCCGCTTTCGCTGGGTTTGTGGCACAATTTTGGCGGGGTGGATGATTTCGCGACCGCTCGGGAACTGATCCACTATTCCTTCGATCACGGCATCACGCATTTCGATCTGGCCAACAATTACGGACCTCCCCCCGGTTCGGCGGAAATGCATTTCGGGAAAATTCTGCGGGAAGGCATCGGGGCGTATCGCGACGAAATGATCATCTCGACGAAGGCGGGTTACCGGATGTGGGAAGGTCCTTACGGCGACTGGGGCTCGCGGAAGTGTTTGCGGGCCAGTCTCGATCAATCGTTGCAACGGATGGGCCTGGCTTACGTGGACATCTTTTACTCGCACCGGCCGGACCCGAACACGCCGCTGGAGGAGACGATGGGAGCGCTGGCCACGGCGGTGCGACAGGGCAAGGCGCTCTACGCCGGGGTGTCGTCCTACGGTCCGGAGGAGACGCGGAAAGCGGCGGCGCTCCTGCGGGAGATGGGCGCGCCGCTGCTGATTCATCAGCCGCGTTACAACCTGCTCGACCGGAAAATCGAGGAGGGCCTGGTGAAGGTGCTCAGCGAGGAGGGCGTGGGCTCGATCGTGTTTTGCCCGCTGGCGCAGGGGCAGCTGACCAGCCGTTATCTGGAGGGAATTCCGGCGGGCTCGCGGGCGGCGCGGGAAACCGGTTTTCTGCGGGAAGCGACGGTGCGGGAGAATCGCGCGGTCATCCAGCGCCTGCGGGAGATCGCCGAGGGGCGCGGCCAGACGCTGGCGCAAATGGCCATCGCCTGGGTGTTGCGGTTGCCGGAAGTGACGTCGGCGCTGATCGGAGCCAGCCGGGTTTCGCAGATCGAGGAAAACCTGCGGGCGCTGGACCACCTGGAATTTTCTCCGGAGGAATTGGGCGAAATCGATGCGGCGCCGCGGGCGGCTAATCGGTAATCAGAGCGCTTTCCGGATCGAGCCGCTGATCGAGAGTGGCGAGAGAGTGGCGCACGAGCGCCCCCATGCTGCCGCATTGCCGGAAGCGGCTGTCGCCGTGATATTCGGCGAGCTCTTCGCGGAGATGGATCACCTTTTCCCGAGGAGCGAGCTCGTCGGCGGCCATGGCGTGCAGCAGCCGGCAAAGCCGGTCGCTGGCGAGGTGCATGCGGCGCATGATGAGGCTCTGCTCCTCGCGCTGATACTGCCGGGCGGTGGTCGGGTTGAGGTGCTTGATGCAGAACATGACCAGATCCTTGTTCTCCTTAAAAAACTGCGGCCGATAATGGTTCATCCGCTCGTGATAGGATTGCTGGTCGAAATCCATGGGCCGGATGCGGATTTGCGTCTCCTCGACGTCGGGGGTGAGATCGATGACGAAGTTGCAGGAGCGCATGTCGCCGAGCAGCCGGATAAAGCAGCGCTCGTTGAATTTGACCAGCTCTTTGGCCAGCCGGATGATTTTGACCTGCGGATGGTGCAGCCAGTGGCGAACGAAGATGTCACCGGGCACCCCGGCGACGTGCTCCTCGATCAGGGTTTCGTGCTGGGTGAGGAAATGCATGCGGTTGGGCGAGAGGAGATGCTCCAGCTCGAGACCGTAGAGGCGCGAGGCGTCGGCCTGCTTGATGTAGTAGTAATCCTGGTTTTCGTTGTAGGCGTTGACAATGCGGATGCGGAACGGCTCGGAGTTGCCGAAGCTGCAGAAATCGATCCGATCGACGTAGAGGTGCTCGGTGACCGATTGATCGCCGCCGCTCTTGAGCTGGGCGTAGATTTTTTTCAGCCCTTCGTGGATGCGCGGCATCTCGAAGGCGTAGTAAAGCACGGTCTGCCAGAGGGTGTCGCGACCGCTTTTGTCGATGACCGGAGTGCTCTCGCGGAAGGCGCGCAGCTCGGCGTAGGTGAGGGGCAGGTTTTGCTCGCGGCCAAAGTCCGTCAGATACCCGCGCAAGTCGGCGCTGATCGGATAGACGGGCTTTCGCTGAGGCGTGATCACGGAAGCCCGGAGTTTCGCAAGCGCCCGCTTCGCTCACCAGAGCAAATGCGCGCCGGCGGCCGGAACTCGGAGAACGAGATGGCATTTTTCGTGCTAGACATAGCGGGGACTGGGTCAAATTCTGTGCTTCCGCCCTGTGGTAGCTTGGGAATGACTTCCGTTTTTCGCCGTGGTTACTTCGATCCTTCTTTTCTTCATTGGTCTGCTCGTGGCAGCGGGGGCGACTCCCTATGTAATTGCGGTGTCGGCGCGCGGCCTCGGGCTGGACCGGCCCGATGAGAATCGCAAGCAGCATCAGGGCGATATCCCGCGGCTCGGCGGGGCTCCGCTCATGCTCGGCGTGTCGGTCGCGTTGGTGATCATTTTTTTCCTGTCGCCGGGGACGCTGGGGGAATGGCTGCCGGTCATGGTGGGTTCGGTGATGATGTACAGTCTGGGATTGTGGGACGATCTGCAGCCGCTGGGAGCGCGAAAGAAGCTGCTCGGCCAGTTGATCGCGGCGGGGACGGTGTATGCGCTGGGATTGCGCATCGATCTGGTGTCGTATCCGGGCGGGCTGTGGCCGGTGGAGCTGGGGCACTGGTCGATCCCGGTCACCATTTTCTGGCTGATCGCGGTGCCGAATATCGTGAACCTGATCGACGGGTTCGATGGGCTGGCGGGCGGGCTGGGACTGGTGATGGCCATCACGCTGGGAGTGGTGGGGCTGACTTCGCAGCAACTGCCGGTGGCGTGGCTGGCCTTTGGCCTGGCGGGTTCGCTGCTCGGATTCCTAATTTTTAACTTCCCGCCGGCCAAGATTTTCCTGGGCGATGGCGGGGCCTATCTCATCGGGTTCCTGATCGCTTCGCTCTCGCTTTTCAGCTCGCAGAAAGGCTCGGTGGCGACGGTGCTGGCGGTGACGGTGGTGGCGCTGGGCGTGCCGATCCTCGACACGCTCTTCGCGCTGATCCGCCGGGCGGTGCGCGGCTACCCGCTTTTCCACGCGGATGATGAGCACTTGCACCACAAGCTGCAGCGGATGGGCTTCTCGAAACGGCGCATCCTGCTGGGCATCTACGGCGTCTGCGTGACGCTGAGCCTGATCGGACTGAGTATTATCTGGAGTCAGGGCCGCACGCTGCCCATTGCGATGGCGGTCTTTTTCCTGATGGGAGTGCTGGGGGTGCGGTATCTGCATCTGGTGCGCTCTTTTGCCGACGCGCGCCTGCGGATGGGCCGCACGCTCTCGCGGCGAGGCTCGGTGCGCTACGCGTTGCTTCAGGCGCAAATCCTGGAATTGGAAGTGGAGCGCTGCCAGACGCCGGAGGCATTTTGGAAGGTTTTCGGCGACACCATGAAACGGGTCGGCTTCCTCGGTGAAGAAGAAGCGGGAAATGACTCGGCGGTCAGGATTCCGATGAAGTATAACGGCACCTCTTCATGGACACTCGTCGCACCGCCGGACAAGGGAAACGAGACCGAATGGTTTCGCCTGGCGGAAGTTTTCCGTCCGGCGTTCATCAAGGCGGTCCGGAAGTGGCATCCGAAAAGTCAGCCGGTGTTTTAGCGGAGACGCCCTCGCGGGCGGCTTTCGCGGTGTGCGCGGCGATGCTGATCGGGGCTCCGCTGCTGTTCGGGGCGACGGATCGTTTTTTCCAGGCGATTCTGCTGGGGCTGTTTGCGCTGGGACTTTATCTGGCGCCACCGGTGCTGTGGGCTCGGGGGAGCCGGGTCTGGATCGCGGGGCTGGCGCTGCTGGGGCTGCTGCTGGTGAAGGAATTTGCGCCCGCCTTTTTCTTCGGCGCGACGGACTGGCGGACGACGCTCAGGGAAAGTTTCGGGCTGAAACTGCCGTGGACGCATCATCCGGAGCCGGTGCGCGCTGTCGAGGCGCTGCTGGCGGGCGGGATGGCGCTGCTCTGGTTTCTGTGGATGCGGACACTGGCCTGTCGCTACGAGGGGGCGCTGCGGATGGTGTGGATCCTGATCCTGGCGGGGGGAATCGTGGGGGCGGTGTCGCTTTACTTCGGGCACTCCGAGACGTCATCGATCTATGGCATGCGCGAGGTGCCGGGTTACAAGGGTTTCGGACCGTTTCCGAATCGGAATCACACGGCCTGTTTCCTGGCCATGACGATGGTGGCGGGAGCGGGGGCGATGATGCACGCGTTGCGCCGGCGACGCCTTTTCGCGAGCGTGCTGGCGGGGGTGCTGCT